>CAYUNY010000007.1:0-18176 GCA_964446315.1 uncultured Candidatus Saccharibacteria bacterium | reverse complement strand
CGGCCGTTATTTTCGTTCTGGTATGGCTGAACCTGACCCAGCTGGCCCTGGCCACGGTGGTGCTGGCCAAGTGGCGCATGTTCGCCGTGCGGCCGCGCTTCTGGGCCGCCAACATCCGGGCCAATGCCATCGACCTGATGATCGGCTTGTCGGTGGTGGTGTTTATGATTCACAGCACCAATTTATGGGTACAGGCCGGCTGGGCCGTGCTATATGCGATCTGGCTGTTGGTAATCAAGCCCGGCAATAGCATAACCAAAGTTACCGCGCAGGCTTTCCTGGGCCAGCTGACCGCGCTGACGGCGCTTTACCTGACTCTAGGCGACGACGGCCCGGTCTACGCCCTGACATTCCTGACAGGGCTGTTCTGCTTCCTGGCGGCCCGCCACTTCCTGGACGCCTTCGAGGAGCCTTATGCCAGGATGCTATCCTTCGTGTGGGGTTATTTTGGCGCGGCTCTGGCCTGGCTATTGAGCCACTGGCTGTTGTTCTACAGGGGAGTGGCCCAGCCGACACTCTTGCTGAGCACCCTTGGTTACGGGCTGGCCGTGCTTTATTACCTGGATCACAAAGACCGCCTGGGCAAATCCGCTCGTCGACAATTTATATTCATCATGCTGGCCATCGTGCTGGTAGTGCTAGCCTTTTCAGACTGGGGCGATAAGGTCGTTTAGCTCGCTGGTTCAAAAATTGATTCAATAGCCTATAAAAGCTTCTTGGTGCGTCCACATTGTGGCCACAACGTGGATGCCGGCTCAGAATTTTGTAAGACGCGCTACGAACCGGCAAGGCATTTTTAGCGACGCAATAGTCCATTTTCAAAAACAGCCGGGGCTATTTTTGTACTCGGCGGAAGACGACTATAAAATCATTTATTTTGTACACTTCATAGCCCGCCTTAGCGGCGATGGCTTGCAAGGCTTCGTGTTGTGGCGGCAAGGCCTCACATAAAATATACAACAGTCCCAGGGGTAGCATTTTAACCTGTTGAAAGAGTTTACGGTAAACATCTAGTCCGTCAGGTCCCCCGAATATGGCTATCCGGGGTTCATGCAGAGCGGCCGTGTTTATCTGGTAATCATCTGGTACGTACGGCAGGTTACACAGTAGGACGTCATGTTGTTGTGGCGAGCGCTCCAAAAGGTCCGAAACAGTAGTTTTGATATTCAATGTAAATTTATCTACATTCATCTTGGCTACCCTAAGAGCCTTTGGGTCCACCTCCAACAGCCCTACCTGAGCCTCCGGGAGCTCCAGTTTAGCCGTTATACCCAAGGCGCCGCTACCGGCGCCAACGTCAGCTATTTTGGGCTGAACAGGCAATTTAGGCAGTGCTTTAAGCTCGTCTATCATAGTTTCCGACTCAGGCCGCGGTTCGAGCACCGCGGGCGTAATTATGAACTCGCGGCCATAGAACTCGGTTTTGCCACGTATGTATGCCAAAGGCACGTGTTGCGCCCGCCTTTTGAGCAATTTTTCGAGTTTCGTGACTTGATGGGTAGTCAACTGACGTTCCGGATTAGCCAAAAGCTGGGCCCGATCGAGTCCGGTGGCGTCTTTCAGCAAAACCAATACATCCAGTCGGGCCGTCCCAACTCCAGCTTGTTCCAATTTCTGAACACTGGCCCCTATAAAACCCTCAGTAGTCATATTCACAGTATACGCAACAACCGGCCAGCATTGACAAATTAGGCAAAAATTGCTATACTACAAACAAGGTTAAAAAATAAAAAATGAGTCAAAGCCCAGAAGATAGTAATAACCAGCGCGGCGCCAGTACAGTTGGTGCAGTCGCAGCTTTAGCCACCGCAGCAACACTTGCAGGCGGTGCCTTTATGGCAGTTGAAAAGAGCGATCAGAGTCATCAAGGCACTATGGACGGGCTTGTTGAACACGTTCAGGAGAGTGCGAACCGAACAGTCAGGGATATTGAAGAGCTGAAAGACCTTAAGGCAACGGTGCAAGACGGTACTTACGTGATTACCGCCAAGACAATGGAGACGGAGACGCCCTATCCTCAAGTGACAGAGAATGGTCACGTGGTAGGCCGTGAGTTGCCATTCGGATTCGCAATCCCTTCCGGCACAAGCACGCCTACGCTTAAGAAAATTATGCGCGATGGTCGTCCATTAACGGATCAAGAAGCGGCTGGCTTTGCTAAGTTACATGGAACAACCCCCGCCGAGGAAAAGGCAAGCGCCGTAGCCGTGCGTGCCAGCATTACAAAGGACGAAATACCTTACGCCTCGAATACCCAGCAGTTCAAGCGTTTTGAAAGGCTTACTAAAGACATGGATCAGGCTGCAGCAGAATCTATCCCGGCTGTAGCAGTCGAAACGCAGGCTGCGGAGGCTAGCTTCACCGGAGCAGTAGATGATCTCAATAAAGAAGCTAAACGAGATATAAATTCAGGCGACCCGCACGCCTCCAGCGATGTAAAGGCGTGGGACGCGGTTAAGCAGATAGATAATCAGCTTAGCATTGCCGAAAGTTCGAACTCTACGCCACTTAAGTAAGATTATTCCTGGCTTAGGAGTTCGTGCTCGGCGTTCTGTAAGGTTTCGATCAGGTCGTCGATGTCGCCGGCCAGAGCGGCAGGGATGTTACTGCGCGAATAGCCGATACGATGGTCTGTGATTCTATCCTGAGGGAAGTTGTAGGTGCGGATCTTTTCGGAACGGTCGCCACTGCCGATTAACTTCTTGCGAGCGTCGGAGAGGGCAGAGGCTTCTTCATCGATTTTCATCTGTAAAAGGCGCGAGCGAAGGACGCTCATGGCCTTGGCCTTATTCTTGATCTGCGACTTCTCGTCCTGGTTGGTGATTACCAGCCCAGTGGGCAGGTGAGTTATGCGCACCGCCGAATCGGTGGTGTTAACGGATTGACCGCCATGGCCGCCACTGCGGAAAACGTCGATACGTAGGTCGTTGGGGTCGATCTCGATGTCGGTTTCTTCGGCTTCGGGCAGGACGGCTACAGTAGTGGTCGAGGTGTGCACGCGGCCCTGGCTTTCGGTAACCGGTACGCGTTGAACGCGATGGACTCCGGCTTCGAACTTCAGGTTTTTGTAAACCTCGTCACCCCTTATAGCGAAGGTTATTTCTTTAAAACCGCCCACTTCGTTAGGCGATTCACTGATTAACTCGAGCTTGTAGCCGTGGTTTTCGGCCCAGCGGGCGTACATTCGATAAAGTTCGCCGGCAAACAGGCTGGATTCGTCGCCGCCGGCGGCGGCCCGGATCTCCATAATCACGTCACGGTCGTTGTTGGGATCCTGTGGCGTCAGGGCTGAGATTAACTTTTCGTCATTAGTGGCAATCTTGGGTTCCAATTCTGCCAACTCGGCTTCAGCCATCTGTTGCATATCACTATCGGGACTGTCCTTAAGCTCTTCGGCCTCCGCCTTTTTCTTAGCCAGCTGTGATTTTTCATCAAAAAGGGCAAGCAGGTCCTCGAGCTGGCTCTTGCGCTTGGCAACCTTGGGATACGAAGCATCACTAAAGATAGCCGGATTCTGGAGTTTGGTTTCCAGGTCGGCGAGCTCAGCGCGAAGGGATTGTTCTTTTTGGTCCATAACTACTCCGTTCTTAAGTATAAAGAAAAACCACCCGAATACATACGATTCAGGCGGCTTTGAAAAATGTAGCTATTTAGATGGTTTGACGTTTTCGGCTTTGGCTTCGGCTTTGTCGATCTTGGCGGCGGCGCGCTTTGATTCTTTTTTGGCGGCGGCGGCGCGCTTGTCTTTGGCTTTGGCGCCGGCGGCGGCGCGGGCCTTGAACTTATCGACGCGGCCCTCGATGTCGAGGATGCGTTCTTCGCCGGTGAAGAAGGGGTGTGAGGCGCTGGTGATATGGACCTTAACTAGCGGGTACTCGTTGCCGTCGTCCCACTTGGTGGTTTCTTCGGCGGCCACGGTACTTCGCGTTATAAAGCGAAAACCGTTGTTGAGGTCTTCGAAAACGACGAGCCGGTAGTTGTCGGGGTGCAAACTCTTCTTCATGAGTTTTTTATTATACACATCTGTTAGCCACCGGTCAACCACAAGGACAAAGGGCCGTTCTGCTAATATTAAAGGCATGATCAAGGCGGTAATTTTTGATATGGATGGCTTGCTGATTGACAGCGAGCCGCTGTGGCAGATGGCGGTGCGCGACGCTATGGCAACCGTGGGCGTTGATATATCGACCGAGCCCCAGCATAAATTCCAGGGCTGGCGCCTGAGCGAAACCGTCGAGCATTTTTATGCTCTGCAACCCTGGAAGGGAGCTTCTCAGGCTGATATTATGGCGCTCATAATTGATGACGTCAGCGAGTTAATCAGGCAAAAGGGCAGTCTTAAACCCGGCGTGCATGAGGCCTTGGAAATCTGTAAAAATGCCGGGCTAAATGTGGCGATCGCTTCGGGCTCGCCAACGGACGTGGTTAACACAGTTGTCGATAGCTTCGAACTGGGCGGCCTGTTCGACCATGTATACTCAGCCGATCACGAGCCGTATGGCAAACCGCACCCCGGCGTGTTCATAACCACGGCCGGCCTGCTGAAGGTCTTACCCCGGGAGTGCCTGGTATTCGAGGACGCGCCTTCCGGTGTGCTGGCCGCCAAAGCGGCTAAAATGAAGTGCATCGCAGTGCCCATACCGGCCGTCAAAGATCACCCGTTCATTCAAACGGCCGATGTCGTTTTGGACTCCCTGGAGGAGTTCGACTCGTCCTTACTGGCTAAGCTTTAATATCCACTGCCGCTTCGTAAAGAGCGTCCGCAAGGGCGTCCGAATCTATATCATAGCCCCCGGCAACCCTGACGTAATTCGCGGCGGGTTCATATAGCAAAGTCGCTTCTTTAAAACCAAAGCTCTGGCCGCCACTTATCTGACCTTCCTTAACCTGCTCCACGATGCGGGGGTGCTCGAGTATTCGTTTATATAACGTTCTAGCTAACCCCTCACCAAGTCCCGTGCAGCCCATGAACACAACCGGCGATACGCCTTTGGGCATGTGCTCGTCGACGTAGTCGTAATTGTCATGACCCGGTAGCGAAGGAAAGTTGACCGTAAAATCATTATTTGGGCCCAGCTCGGCTTGGGCGTCGGCCAAGGCCACGGCGATTTGGCCAGTACTGTTAAACAGGGCGCGGTTACGGTCGTGAAATCCCGGTAGCGTAGCCTCCAGAGTTCGGAGAATCTCTTCGTCGGCTTGGGTTGAGGTACCAATGCCGTCGCTAACTTTGAATTCGCGAAACCCGTCCATCAGTTCTTCGTTTCTGCTATATACAACACCTAATATGCCGCCATTGTGTTTGGCGCTCTTGGTCGAGCTTTCTACAATTAAAACGCGATCATCGGGTGTCAGAATAGAGTTAAAGTCTATGCCCGTCGACAGGGGCAGGGTATTGTCCAGTACGACTATTGGCCTGTCTTCGGTGTCGGCATGAGTTCGGGTCATCTCCAACAAATCAAAGACATCCAGAACCGGCATGTCGGTTGTATTCGATACCGTCTCAGCAAAAATAACACCGGGATTTTGGGCTACTATCTGCCTAACACCTTTCGAATTACCGCTATCAAAGGAGGTCCTTGGAACCCCAATGGCTCTTAGCTGTTCAAAACGCTTCAAGGATTGCGCATAAAGTTCACGACCGTGAGCCAAAGTTGTCGGCGCGCCTCGTTCAGCTCCCTTTAGGGCCAACCCAAACCGGACGGCGCCAGATACGGCCGACATGCCCGATCCGACGACTACATTCAGCCGTTGGTCGGGGATTGTAACTTCGGACAAAGCCGTTTCAATAGCCGTAACGGTTTCCGTGCCGTCACGCGGATAGAGACCCGGGCCCGGCTGGTGAGTGCCTTTTCTCAATAGAGACGCGGTCAGATCCGGTTCGTTTGCATAGCGAGCCGGGGCGGGGTCAGGCAATAATTTTTCAACTGTTTCGGCCATAAAAAAATCCTTTCTTAAGGTAATAGGAAAGGACTACGCGCAATATGGCATATCTTTCCCGTTACCCGGGCTAGATGGGGCACCAATGTCAAATGGGACTGGTTGCCGGCAGGTCATTGAGCTAGGTCTCTCACTGCACTCTTTATATCTATAAATTGTTAATGGAGCTATTGTAGCACGGCTCCTCATCTGTTACAATGGCCTGGTAACAAATTAAGCAGGTTGGGGATTGATCCTCCTACGCGGCACCTTGAGCGGACCGCGCGGGCTCCCAATCGAAGAGGAAGGACTAAACCATGGCGACAAATGTCGACATTAAGCAATTATTGGAAGCCGGCGCGCACTTCGGCCATAAGACCGAGCGTTGGCACCCTAAAATGGCGCCCTACATTCACAGCAAGCGTGGCGGCACTCATATTATTGATCTAACCAAAACGGTGGTTGCGCTGGAAGAGGCGCTGGCCTTTTTGGAGCAAACGGCCGCCGCCGGCAAGCAGGTATTGCTGGTTGGTACAAAGCGCCAGGCCCAGGACATCGTTAAGAAAACGGCCGAAGAGCTGGGCATGCCTTACGTGACCGAGCGCTGGCTGGGCGGTATGCTGACCAACTGGAATACCATTGGCGGACGCGTTAAACACGTCAAAGACCTCGAGTCGCGCATGGAAACCGGCGAGCTGGCCAACAAGTACAACAAGCTCGAGGTACAGCGCTTCCAGGAAGAGATCGAGGCCATGAACGTTATTTACGGTGGCATAAAAGAGATGAACAGCCGCCCCGGCGCCGTCTTTATAGTCGATATAGTCCACGACGACAACGCCCTGCGCGAGGCCGTTAAAATGAACATCCCGGTGGTGGCGCTGGTCGATACCAACGCCGATCCTACCAAGGTCAAATACCCGATTCCGGCCAACGATGACGCCATTAAGACCATCCAGCTGATGCTGGATTATGTTAAATCGGCCATTGGGGCCGGTAAAGCCAAGGTCAAGGCCGCACCGGCCGACGAAACGGCGCCAAATATGGAAAAAACCGATAAGATCGAAAGGGTGAAGGTATAGGCATGGCAATTGATATCGCGGAAGTTAAGCGGCTTAAGGATCTGACCGGAGTTGGCCTTACCGACGCCAAAAAGGCTCTCGAAGAGGCTGGCGGTGACTTTGACAAAGCCCTGGCGGCCATGCGCGCCAAAGGCCTGACCAAGGCCGAAAAGCGCAGTGAGCGCGAAGCCCGCGCCGGCCTGATCGGCAGCTATAGCCACGACGGCCGCATAGGCGTCGTCGTAGAGGTTAACTGCGAAACCGATTTCGTGGCCAAAACCGACGAGTTTAAAGGGCTGGTTAAGGATTTGTGCTTGCACATAGCCGCCAGCGAGCCTCAGGACGTCGACGAACTTCTGACACAGCCCTTTGTCAAAGATCCCGCCCAAACCGTGGCCGACTATGTGAAAGACCACGTTGCCCGCCTGGGCGAAAACATCGTCGTCAAGCGCTTCTCCCGCCTGGCCCTAGGCGAACTCAACTAGATTAAATCTTCATTAAATCCGGCCCGCAACTTTTGTGAGTTAAGCTGGCCTTGGTTCATATTGTTCTCCGGAGCCCACACATTGAGTGTGTATTAAGTACTCATTTAATGTGTTGTCCCCAGAAAGCATGTGAGATATGAACTACGATTGTCCCAGGATAAATATAACTCTGCCTAAAGAGGTACTGCGACAATTAGATGTTGTGGCCAAGCACGAGTGTGCCTCTCGCAGTGACGCCATTCGGCTGGCTTTAATTGATTGGATAAAAAGTAGTCCGCATCGTGCCAGACTAGCCAGTGAGTTGCACGATGGCGTGCCAAAAGGAGCGAAGCCACAGAGCGTTATTGATCGTCTGACGGCCGAGCAACAGGTAGCTGTGAAGCGATATAAGGCTGGCAACATAGCCTTTGCCGGGATGGTTGAAGCTGGAATCACGCCCGAGATGCATGTGGCGTTGATATTGGAGGGTGAGTTATAATGACTCTCTATGGATCCGAACCAGGCAGTCACCAGCGCCCAGAGCAAGTTTTCCCAGGCCATTGAGCACTTTAAGGAAAGTTTGGTAGGCCTGCGCACCGGGCGGGCCAGCGCCGGCATGCTCGACGGTGTAACGGTCGAGGCCTACGGCGTTGAGATGCCGCTGAAGCAAGTGGCCACCATTAGCGTGCCCGAGGCCCAGCTAATCCAGATTACGCCTTTCGACCCGGCTAATTTACAAGCCATATCAACCGCTATCCGCAACAACCAATCGTTAGGCTTGAATCCGGCCGATGACGGCCACGTGGTGCGCGTGCCGATCCCGCCATTGAACGAAGAACGCCGCCGTGAACTGGCCAAGCAAGTCGGCCAGAAACAAGAAGAAGCCATGATCAGCTTGCGCAACATCCGCCACGACGCGCTAGATACAATCAAAGCAGGGCAGGTCGGCCAGGATGAATCCAAGCGCCTAACAAGTCAGGTTGAAGAAGCCATGAACAAGTCACGCCTTGAGGCTGAGGCCATCGCCAAGGCCAAAGAGCAGGAAATCCTCACCATTTAGTAGTGCGTGATAACGGTGGTGCCAATGGGCGCCCAGTTGTAAACCCACTGTGCCTGGTCGTCGGGCAGGGAGACACAGCCGTGCGAGCTGTTGATGGCGCCGAACCAGCTTAGAGGCCGCCAGTAATTGCCGTGCACGGCGTAGCCGCCGGGCAAGAAGTAATTGATCCAGTGAACATGAGGCTGGAGATACTTACTGCCGTCGGCGTTAAAGCCTTTCATATCCTGGACGGTAAGTTTCTGGTAAATCTTGAATTGGCCTATTGGAGTGGGAGTAGCGGGGGCGCCGGCGCTGATCGCATAACTGCGCGTGAGCTGGCCGTTATCGTAAAGATACATCTGCTTGGTGACGACATCAACCTCGATCAGCTTGGCAATGCTGGTGGCCGGCGTGGTTGCAAAGGCCTGTGTGCCGACGGGCATGGTTAACTGCATGCCCTTGCCGGTCAATACATTCTGGACGATTTGTTTGGCAAGAGGCGAGACGTCACCCAGGCTGGTACCGCTGCGGCCGGCGGAGATTATCATTGTGCTCCCGTCGGGGTGGGTGACCGAAACCTGGTTGACAACGGGCTTTATAAACGGCGCGGCGGCATCGTTCAGCGACTTTGTAATAGCCGCCTCGTTGACGTGGATATAAATCGCGACCTGTTTGTGGCTGGATACGATCTGCAACCAGCCTTTAATGGTGTCGGAACTGACCGGCACCGACTGAGAGCCGATACCTAGGTTAAGGGGCTGGCCGGTGATCTTTTGAAGGGTGTCACTCAGCTGGCTCTCGCTAATTACCAGGTTAGGACCTTGCAAAGGCGCGGCCGGAATGTGGGTTTCCATAGAATTGGCGGCCAGGCTGATATGGGCCGACTTATACATCGACACGACTTTAATAGCCGAAGCGCCGACGACCAGGAAGAGCAGGGCGAAAGCGCCTATTGCGTAACGGTGCAGTAAGTCCTGAAGGTGCTTAAACTGAAAACCGCCGTGAGGCCGCTTTTTGAAGCCGGGCTCCAAATCATCCATTGCCGGCGGCGGTATGATAACAGGCTGTGGCGAAACAGCCGGCGCGGCCGTTTCAAAGGTCGGTTGCGGCAGTAGGAACTCATTTCCCACCACCACTCTTGGTAAGTTCAAATGACCCATTTGTCAGTCTCTTTGTGTTAACTCTTTACATCTAGCAGTATACACCGCGTAAGCGTTTTGTAAAGAGAAAAACAGCCTGGGGTTTGCTACAATGAGTAGCAATGTTTCTATTGATTCTGGGGATTGTCCTATTCATCGGACTGGTAGTGATTCACGAGTTCGGTCACTTTATCGTGGCCCGGCGTAATGGCGTTGAAGTAGAAGAGTTCGGCATTTTCTTTCCGCCGCGTATTTATAAGCATAAAACGAAGGCCGGCTGGACATTCAGCATTAACGCTTTGCCGCTGGGCGGCTTTGTACGCCTGAAAGGCGAGCACGACAGCGATACCAAGCCGGGCACTTTTGGCGCCGCCAGCCTGAGCGCAAAGAGCAAGATCATGGCCGCCGGCGTGTTTATGAACCTGGTAACGGCGCTTGTGCTATTCACGCTGATCGCGCTGGTCGGCATGCCCAAGCTGGTGGACAACCAGTTCACCGTTAAAAGCGACAGCCAGCTGACATCCTCCAGGTTAATGGCCGGCTATATAGAGCCCGGCTCGCCGGCCGACAAGGCCGGCCTGCGTTCGACCGACGAACTGACCGACATCGCCAAACCCGGCTACAGCCCGGTGGCGTTTGGCAGTAAGGACAAACTGCCGCAAATAACGCGGAGTTTTGCCGGTCAAAAAGTGACAATCTTTTATGTACGTGACGGCCAGCATCACCAGGCCACGGCTGTTTTGCTGGGCGCCAAGGCCGTCGAGGCCAGTCTTAAAACCGATAATCCAAAAGGCTACCTGGGTATTATTCCGGCTCAGTTCCAATTGCGGCGCTCAACCTGGTCTGCCCCGGTGGTGGCGGTCGGCCTGAGCGCCCAGCTGACAGGACTGACTTTTCAGGGCCTGGGGCACGCTTTGGGCGGACTGGGTAGCCTCATAGCGGGTGGTCTTACTGGCAATACGACCGCTCGCCAGAACGGCCAGGCAACCGCCTCGGCCGACGTGGCCGGGCCGGTCGGCATCTTTGAAATCCTGAAGAGTGGCAGTTTGTTAGGCTACCAATACATGCTGTTTATAATCGCTTATATATCGCTGACACTGGCCATTATGAACATTTTGCCGATCCCGGCGCTGGACGGGGGGCGACTATGGATCACGCTTATTAGCCGCGGTCTCAAGCGGCCGTTATCGGCCCGCGCCGAGGAGGCCGTCAACGCCGCCGGCTTCTTCGTACTGATCGGCCTGATCATTCTAATAACCATTGTCGATGTCAGACGTTTCTTCTAAACTGCGCGACTACACGTTCAGCCCCCAGGCGGGCGTGCTGGCTTTGGTGGAATTCCTGCTGGTCGGGTTATCCGGCCAGGTAGCGGCCGCTCTTGCCAGGCGGGGCGCGCAAAGTACGGCGGCACTCTTCTATATTGTCAGCCTCACCAGCCTGCTGTTTTTTATCATTCATAGTGTTGTCGCCATCAAAAGACGGCGCTGGGAACCGTGGTTCAGCCTGCTAGCCGTAGTCATAATTTTCTTCCTGGCCCAGTCGCTGGCCGGCCTGCTAGTCAGCCTGTATCCGGCTTTGAAGGGCTGGTCACTAGCGCGTATTACGCTTTGGCTGGACAATTCGATTAAGGCGCAGTTCGCCTACCTGGTGTTTGCCAGTGGCCTGACCCTGGCCGCGGCGTACGGCTATATAAGGACTTTCCGCATTAAGCTGGCGGCCATCGGTTTGCGGCGGCCGCGCTGGAGCGATCTGGCTTACGGCCTGGTAGCCGTCCCGATTTACTTTTTCATATACCTTATAACAGTAGCCATTATCAGCCATTTCGTGCCCACCCTCGATGTGAACCAGAGCCAACAACTCGGCTTCGATAACGTCCACGGCGCCTTCGCTTTGACCCTGGCGTTTGTTAGCCTGGTCATCCTGCCGCCGTTGACCGAAGAGATCCTGATGCGCGGCCTTTTATATAGCAGTCTTAAAAAGGCCATGCCGGTAATCTTCGCCGGCGTGCTTACCAGCGCTTTATTTGCCATTGCACACTTACCGGAAGGCGGTTCGGGCGGTCCGCTATATATCGCCGCCATCGACACCTTCATACTCAGCCTGGTGTTGGTTTACCTGCGTGAAAAGACCGACGGCCTGTGGTCATCCATGACCCTGCACGCTGTTAAAAACGGCATCGCCTTCGTAGCCCTGTTTGTGATACACCTGCATTGATGTTATGATAATCTCTCTTATGGGCCAATCGAAGGAAATAGTGGTTGTTAAATACGGGTCGTCGAGCGTAGCCAGCGAACGAGGCTTGATTCGGGGCAATATAGACGACTACGCCGGCAGAATCGACAGCATCAGCGACCGTTACGATGTCGTCATAACCAGCTCCGGCGCCATTGCAACGGGGCAGGCCTTATGGAAAAGCCAGGAACGTGGCAATGCCATTCCTAACGACCGGTCCTTAGCCACTCTTGGTAGCGGTAGGGCCTTTATGCAGTGGCAGGAATCGCTGGCAGAGTATGGCAGATTGGCCGGGCAAGTAATGGTCACCAATCACGAAATTGATGATACTGAGGAGGGCCGGGCGGTTGAGAAACTCCTTAGGGACAACATCAGGCTCGGCATTACGTCGGTTGCCAACGGCAATGACGCCACTAGCACCGAAGGCGCCAAAGACTATAGGCAATCAAAGGATAATGATCACCTGGCGGCGCATATCGCCAAAGTCTTAGGCGCCAAGCATTTGCTATTTTTAACTAACAGACCGGGCTTGTTTGAATATCCTGAAGCTCGTATGGGCCTTGTGCACCGAGTCACCGCCGATAATATCGAATGGGCCCTGGGCCTAGCGGGTGAGGCAGGGCCTCTAGGAAAAGGCGGCATGCAATCTAAAGTCAGCGAAGCTTATTCGGCGGCCCAAGCCGGTATTAACGCTCATATTGCCACCAACCGAGTGGCGCTGGGTGCTATCATCCAGTTCAAGCACGGCTACGGCACCCATTTCCCGGCTCATTAATCGACAAAACATAGTAAACTAAGTGTAATTAAATCTATGAGACTTTCGCAGTTATTTACCAAAACCAGCAAGACAGTACCGGCCGACGAGACTGCTCGTAACGCCCAGCTGTTGATCCAGGCCGGTTATATCCATAAAGAAATGGCCGGTGTTTACGCCTACTTGCCGCTGGGCAAAAAGGTGCTTCACAACATCTCAACCATTGTCCGCGAGGAAATGGACGCCATCGGCGGCAACGAGCTCTGGATGAGTGTCCTGCAACCCAAGGACATCTGGGAAAAGACCGGCCGCTGGGACGACAAGGTCGTAGACGCCTGGTTCAAGACCAAGCTGGCTAACGGCACCGAGCTTGGGATCGGATGGAGCCATGAGGAACCTATCACAGACATGCTGCCTGAATTCGTACAGTCGTACAAGGACCTGCCGATTTATCCGTACCAGATCGCCACCAAGTTCCGCAACGAACTGCGGGCCAAGAGCGGCCTGATGCGGGGCCGGGAATTCCTGATGAAAGACATGTATTCGTACAGTCGCAACCAAAAGGAGCACGACGCCTTCTATGAAAAGTGCGCCGAGGCGTACATGAAAGTCTATAAGCGCTTGGGCATCGGCGACATTACCTACCGCACCTTCGCCAGCGGCGGCATCTTTAGCCAGTTCAGTGATGAGTTCCAGACTCTCAGCCATGTTGGCGAAGATACTATTTATCTTGATAAAAAGAAAAAGATCGCCGTCAACAAAGAGGTGTATACCGACGAAGTCCTGGACCAGCTGGGGCTAAAGAAAGACGAGCTGGTGGAAGAGCGGGCCGTCGAAGTCGGTAATATATTCCCGCTCGGGACTAAATATGCCGATGACCTGGGAGTTTATTATACCGACGCTGACGGTAAACAACAGTCGATGATCATGGGTTGTTACGGCATCGGCATCAGCCGCCTGATGGGCCTGCTGGCCGAGCATTTCGCCGACGATAAGGGCCTGGTGTGGCCGGCTAGCGTGGCACCCGCCAAAGTTTACCTGGCTCGCTTGGGCGACAAGCCAGACGTTGTTAAGCAGGCCGACGAGCTGTACGATAACTTGACAGCCGCCGGCGTACAGGTATTATATGATGACCGCACGGACGTCCGGCCTGGCGAAAAATTCGCCGACGCCGACCTGCTGGGCATACCTTACAGGGTAGTTATTAGCGACAAGACCGTTTCGGCTAAGACATATGAGCTGAAAGCCCGCACCGAGGACACCGCCAAGCAGGTGAGCCCGGATGAATTACTTGCTATAATTAAGTGAACGAAACTATTTAAGGAGACGCGGCCGATGAAGAAGTTATTTCGATTGACCAAAGCCGGAGTAGATGAACTGCAGACCGAACTGGATGCCCTGGTTTCGGTGCGACCGGCTATTGCCGACGCTATTAAATCGGCCCGCGAGCTCGGCGACCTGGCCGAGAACGCCGAATACCAGACAGCCTTGGCCGACAAAGAGCGAAACGAAGCCCGCGGCAAAGAGATCGAAAACATCCTCCAGAACGTCGAGATAATCAAAAAGCCCCGCGGCGACAGCAAGGTCCAGTTAGGTTCGGTGGTTAAACTCAAGGGCAACGGCACCACCAAGGAATTCCAGGTTGTCGGCACCGTCGAAGCTGATCCGCTTAACGGTAAAATCAGCGATGAATCACCAATCGGCCAGGCCCTGATTGGTAAAAAAGAGGGCGAATCGGTTGAAATCCAAACGCCTACCGAAACCACCGCCTACAAAATCGTCGCCATCGGCTAGTTCTGGCTGACAGAGGCAAACTCCGCTATACTTGAGCCATTATGAAGTGGCTGGACACGGCTGTAGACGAGTTATTAACCCGCCATCCGGAAGGGGAAATCGTGGTGTCGTCGGGCGTGTCGCCCTCAGGCACATACCATTTAGGCACCTTGCGCGAGGTGCTAACGGCTGAAGCCATAGCCTTCGCGGTAAAAAAGTGCGGCCGCCAGGCAAGGCACCTGCACATCGTTGACGACCTGGATGTTTTTCGCAAAGTACCCGTAAACGTACCCGAAGACTTTAAAAAATATCTGGGTAAGCCCCTCTGCGATATACCGGCGCCCGACGGATCCGGATCTTCCTACGCCGATTACTACCTGAAGGACCTGATTGTCGCCGCCAAAAAAATGCACCTGAGCATGGAGGTCGTCCGAGCCAACGAAAAATACCGCCAGGGTTTCTTCGTGTCGGCGATCGAAACGGCCCTAAAAGAGCAGGCTACGATTCGTGAAATCCTGGAGACGGTTTCCGGCCACAAAGTTGACGACCAGTGGTCGCCCATCCAGGTTATAGAAGACGGCTACTTAAAGAACCGGCAGTTCGTCTCTATAGACACGGCGGCGAAAAGCCTGGTCTATAAAGACAAAGACGGCAACGAGCAGGGAATTAAGTACGATGCCGGCGACGTTAAGCTGAACTGGCGGGTAGATTGGCCGGCGCGTTGGTGGTTACTGAAGGTCGACGCCGAACCGTTCGGACGTGACCACGCCACTAAAGGCGGGTCCTATGACACCGGTGCCATCATTGCCGAGAAAGTATTCGGAACCAAACCGCCGCTCCCCATTCCTTATAACTTCATCAACCGCACTGGCGAAACCAAAAAAATGAGTAAGAGTGCCGGCGACGTCATAACGGCCGCCGAATTATTGGAAGTTCTGCCCGCCGAGGTGGTCTGGTTCTTCATTCTGCGATACCAGCCGGATAAACAGCTTTTCTTTGACCAGGGTGAAACCCTGATCAGGTTGGTCGATGAGTTCGGCGAGTTACTAGCTAAGTCCGACAAAAGCGATAGCGACAAACAGCTGTTGGATATTTGTTTGCATGGCGTCGCAGAGCCGACTATCAGTCGGGTGCCGTTTTCGCACCTGGTGGCCAGCTACCAGGCGGCCTTAAAAGACCCCCAGCTTACGCTGGATATCATAGAGCGCACCGAGCATTCACCAGTGGTCAAAGAAGACGCCGAAATTATCAAGGCCGAACTACAATTTATTGATGCTTGGCTCGAAAAACACGCCCCAGAGGAAGTTAAGTTCTCATTGGTCGAGAAGGCCGACGCCTCGCGGTTTTCCGACGCCCAAAAGGCTTTTATGGGTGCTTTGGCCGACAAAGTCACAGCCGCCGCGGAAGACGCCGACGGCGCTTGGTTCCACCAGGCCATTTACGACCTAAAAGACACCAGCGGGCTGGCGCCAAAAGAGCTATTCACCACCTTATACCAGGCACTTATTGGCAAAGATTCCGGGCCGCGGGCCGGCTGGTTCCTGAGCCTGCTACCGCGCGACTGGCTGGTCAAACGACTGCGGCTAGAGGCCTGAATGATCGAGGTCAGCGACGAAGAATTCCAGCGCCTAATCGACGAGGCACTGGGCGAATTAAAGGGCGAGCACGCTAAGAACATCAAGAACGTCGCCATTTTATATGAAGACGAGCCAACGCCGGAACAGCGCCACACTCTGGCTTTGCGCAACGATCAAACTCTCCTAGGGCTTTACGAAGGCGTGCCGCTAAGCCAGCGGCAGGGCATGACCCGTCTCCTGCCCGACAAAATCACGCTGTTCAGGAAGCCCTTACAGCGGCAATCCAATAGCCCGGATGATCTAAAGGAGCACATCAGGCACACGCTGTGGCACGAAATCGCCCACTACTATGGCCTTAACCACGACCATATCAACGAACTTGAATAGGACTAAACTTTAGCGGCGGTCGAAGCTTTGGAATAGCTACCGCGGATCTGGAAAAGCAGGTACAAGCCGATAGCCGAGCCGATCAGTGAACCAATCAGGTTGCTGGCGGTACCATAGTCGCTGAATAGAACCACCACGCCATAAACGGCGTTCAACAGCAGGCCGTAGAACAATAGGTTCCAACCTGACTTCTTGCGCTCTTTAAGGGCCGGGAAGGCGGCAATGTAAAGCACGGCCGTAGCGGCCATAACTCCCATGCTGAGCCACATGGTTACCGTCAGGCGGTCGGCCACCACCTGGGTTCCGCCGTAGGCGGCGCTTAAGCTGTTGGCCAGGTTGACCAGACCGCTCACCAAGTGAGCCCAGTGCCAGAGTACATAGGTAGTGTAAGCGGCCAGGACGCCACCAAGCAGGCTTAGCCAGGGCATCCACTCCACTAAGGTTTTTTTACCGTTTTCGGGAAGAGACGGAGCCTGCTTGCCGAAGACATTATCTAGGTTGGTTTCTAGTGACTGTAACGCACCCATATCGCGAACTCCTTATTTATATTTATAAATGTATGCCCTTTGTGTAAAGTTTGCAACAGAATTTACAAGAGATTTCTGTCACACTGTTTAGGATGGAGGACAGCAACTGATGGAACACGGCCGACAGCAAGACATATGGGATCGCATCTGGAAAGACAAAAAGGGCCACATAGTCATCTGGCAAACACCCAACGCCTGGCTGATCGGCTGGGCCGTATTGACGGTTCTCTCGTTGTTGGTCAACGGCCGTACGGCCGACTTTTTTTCGGCCATCGGTTCGCTTTCGTTAATTGTCTGGGCCTCACTGGAGGTTTTTAAGGGCGTCAACTATTTCCGCCGGGCCCTCGGCCTGGTCGTCCTGATCTTCTCCATAGCCTCATTGGTTAAGAGCCTGTAAAAGCTACATAGTGCTTTTCAGCCAGCCGCCGAGCATGCGGCCGGTTTCTTGCAAATCGGCTTGCAACTGAAACAATTTTGTTTCGTTGGCCAGCTTTAACTCCAAGTACAACCTAAGCTTGAGGCGCGTGGTATCTAATTGAGCCTGAGCTTTAAGCAAGTAAGCCGCTTTGTGAGCTTTGGGCGCGTGCTGAGCCGTAAATAGCTGTTCCAATAGGCTTAGAACCGACTGCTCGGTGCTGACGCCCAAGCCGTAACGGTGAGCTTTATCCAGCTTGGCATTAACGCCGGAAAGTGTTTTGTAAACCTGATAAGTTTTCTCGATAATGGGCAGTGTGGCGGAATCAGACATAGACCTTAGTATCGCAAGCCTACACCGGGCTTGGCAAGCTTTTGCCCGCGGCAAGCGGCCCTCACCGGCAATAGCGGCCTTTAGGTCTGGGCTGGAAAGTAATCTAACACGACTAGCTAACGATTTACGAGCGGGTAACTACCAACACGGTAACTATGAATCGTTTGTTGTCCATGATCCGAAGCGCCGCGAGATTGCCGTGGCCGGCGTGCGCGACCGCGTAGTGCACCGTTTGCTTTACGATTACCTGGTGCCGATTTGGGATAAATCTTTTTGCTTTGACGCCTGGAGTTGCCGGCCGGGCAAGGGCCTACTGGCCGCCATTGAGCGTACCCAGCTACAAATGTCTAAACATCGGCGTGGCTGGCTATGGCGAAGTGACATCAGTAAGTTTTTTGACCACGTAGACCACGAAAGTCTGCGCTATATTTTGCGCACCAAACTAGCAGGCCCCAAAACGCTAGAACTGCTTGACATTGTCATTGACAGCTACGAAACTGGTCAGTCAGTCAGTCAGTCAGTCAGTCAGTCAGACAGACAGTCAGTCAGTCAGTCAGTCAGG
>CAYUNY010000006.1:0-18339 GCA_964446315.1 uncultured Candidatus Saccharibacteria bacterium | reverse complement strand
CGCACTACCTGGACGAAGCCGAAGACGTCGCCGAACGCATCGCCATTATCGACCATGGCAAGATTGTCGCCAGCGGCACCACCGCCGAGCTGTGCAAGTTAACCGGCACCAAAACGCTGGAAGCCGCCTATCTTAAATTGACCGGCGAAACCACCCGCGACGAAGCCGACAGCGGCAACAATAACGGCCTGAACTTTAAGATGTCCCTGCGCAACACGAGGCTCCGCTAATGGAAGTTATTTACGCCCTTTGGCTGAGGCAGATTCGCCGCTATTACCGAAGCGGCTCGCGCATTTTGGGTACGCTGGGCCAGCCAATCTTGTTGCTACTGGCCTTGGGTTACGGCATTGGCGCCATCTACAAACGCGCTGGGCAGGGCGACTACCTGCAGTTCCTGGTGCCGGGCATTATCACCCAAACCGTCCTGCTGTCGGGCATTTTCTGGGGCGTTATTATCCTGATGGACAAGCGTTTTGGCTTTTTGTCGGAACTGCTGGTAACGCCGGTGTCGCGCGCCAAAATATTGCTGGGCAGTGCCCTGGGTGGCGCCACAGTCTCTATCATGCAAGGCATGCTGGTATTCCTGATCTCCATGCTGTTGGGCTTCCGCCCCTATGACTGGCTGTTGGTGGCACCGGCCCTTGGCCTGTTGGTGGTAATCTGCCTGGCGCTGGCCTGCTTTGGAGCCGGCATCGCCTCAATGGTCGACGACTTCCAGGGCTTCCAAGGTATTAACAACCTGCTTGTGATGCCAATGTTCTTCCTATCCAGCGCGCTGTACCCGCTTAATAACGTCCCGACCTTCCTACGAATTATCAGCACATGGAACCCTGTTTCATATATGGTGGATGCCCTACGCTTCCTGCTGGCCAACCAGACCCATTTCGGTATGGGCAAGGATCTTATAGTCATCGGCGTCACGCTGGTGGCGGCAGTCGCTTTTGCGGTGAACCGCTTCAACCGCGTCCAGATGTAATCAAACGGATAGCAAATGGCGGCGCTCGGCCCAGAAGAAAGCTACCGAGCCAAAGGCCAAGGCCAGCCAGTAGCTGATAAGCCGATAGAGCAGGGCAACGGCCAAGGCCTGGCTACTGCTGACGCCATAAGCTACCAGCCCGGCAACCAATCCGGCTTCGAAACTACCGACTCCGCCAGGCGTGGGAACGGCCGTGCCGGCACCTACACCAAGTGTCAGGACCAACAAAACTGCGGCGAAAGGCAGGTTCAAGCCTACTGCCAACGCACAAAAGTAAAGACACAGCACGTTGCCCAGCGTCAGCCCGATGGAGCTTAGCAACGCCCCTGCCAACCTCAGCGGCCGGTGCCGGTAATCGGCCAGTTGCTGTCTTAAATCAATCAGGAAATGTTTTAAGCGGCGGCGGCCGACCACCAAAAGCGCCACTACGGCCAGGACGGCTATAGGCACCAGCCACTTAATGATCGTGTCGAGGGACTGGTTCGACCGGCCGGCCATACTGGGCAGGTGCCCGTTATAGAGCAAAAAGGTTATCGCCAGCAGAATGCTATGGCCGATAAAGCCCAGCAGATTATTGATGGCGACCATACTGCCTGCCTGTGCCACCGTGTGGCGTTGTTTACGCAAATAGACGTAGTTGGCCCCCAGCGCGCCGATACCGCCCGGCAAAAGACGATTAATAAACATGACTGCCAGTTGCACGACGACGGTTATGCCATATTTCAAGGGCTGGAAGGCCAGCAGACAATAAGTGGCGGCGGCCGTCAGGTAGGTGGTGGCGGTCAGGCCGACGGCCGCCAGAGTCCAGCCAAGATTGGCGCGGCTCAGCAGGTGCCAGCTCGAACGAAAATCACCTAGCTGCGGTAAAACCACATACAGTCCCAGCGCCAACAGGCCCAGCAGGGCGACGTGCCTGAGGCGGGGCTTAAACCGGCTGGTTTGTTCGGTCACTGCGCCCATTATAACTCCTGTTCAAAATCTTACCCTTGTAGAGCTTACTCTGTGCTTTAATAGATCCAAAGAGAGCAAGACGGATAAAGCCATGACAACCTCCAACAAGACCGCGCGCCCGGCTATTTCGCGAGCAATGACCCTGTATGCGTTCCTGGCCGTGCTGTACGCGCTGTTAATAATCATTATGCCGACCAATCACGCGGCCATGCACGCTTATAATTTGAGCGCCTTTCAGTTCCGCGTCATTTTGTTCGCCGTGTCACTGCCCTCACTGCTGGTATGGTTCGCGGCCTTCTGGGGATACGCCAAGTTGCGGCACTACGCCCAATCCGTTAGTAACACGCCTGAGGGCGTGCATTTTTCCCAGCTGGCCAACGGCGCGGTCTGGCTGGCCTGGAGCCTGCCCATCGCGGCCATTGCCAGCCTGTTCTTTAATGGCCTGGCTTATAAGTGGTCGTCGTGGCACCCCATGGCGGTCATCATTAGTAACTACGCCAAGCTGATTCCGCCGTTGATAGCTTTTACGCTTGTCGGCAACGCCGCGCGCGGCTTCCTTCACGACGCCAAGCTCAAGATATCCTTAAACGGCACAAGGACCTTAATGCTCTTTTTTGTTATGGCCGGCGTTTTGTACTGCTACCTGGTTTTCAAAGGGCTAGACCTGAGCGGCCTTGGCAGCAGCCACAACGCATACTACCTACCGATCTGGTTGCTGGTTACCACTGTTATTGTGCCGTACCTTTACGCCTGGTTCGTTGGCTTATTGGGTGCCTACGAAATAGCTCTGTTCAGCAAGCATGTCGGCGGCGTGCTGTACCGCCGGTCCCTGCAGTTACTGGTCATCGGCCTGATCGCGGTGATTGTCAGCTCGGTCGTCACCCAGTACGTTGGCGGCCTGCAATCGCAAAGCGCCTATATGATGCTGGACTCCAAGCTCTTGGCGCTGACCATCTTCAGGATTGTCGGCGGCATAGGGTTCTTACTGCTGGCGTTCGGCGCCGATAGACTTAAGAAAATCGAGGAGGTCTAGCCATGGCAGGCAAAGCTGACTCCTCACTTTATGATCAAGTCGTTCAAGTAACTCACGTCTATCTCGGTCCGGCGGCCGACCGTTTTATTTCGAGACAGGTGGAAAATCACCTGCACAAGCCCCCTCAAAAGCTATCGACCGCTGACCTGCTCAGCCTAATAGACTGGATAAAGGTAGTGGTGTCGCTCATTACCGAAGATAGCGACATAGTGGAAGAATACACTAGTGAACTGCGTAAGCTGGTTGGTCAAAAGGGCAAGGCCAGCTAATGGCCGACGAAACTTTCCCTTATAGCCGTGGCAAACACAGGCCCATACAGCATCAGGCCGAGGCCGAGGCCCTGTTCTCGAGCATTGGCGACGGCGCCATATCGACCGACGAGTTCGGTAAGATCACCCGTGTTAATCCGGCCGCCCAGGCCTTGCTGGGCTACAGTGAAAAGGAGTTACTTGGTAGCTGGTTCCCAAAGCTAATTACCGCCTTGTCACTGGAAGGAGAGGTCATCAACCTGATTGACCGGCCCATAACCAGGGCCTTCTTGACCGGAAAGCCGGTGTCAGCAAAGATGTTTTACCGCCGCAAAGACGGCCGGAGGATGCCGGTTGCCGTTAACGTTTCGCCCATACTGTTTAACAATCGGCCGACAGGGGCCATCGAACTGTTTCGCGACATTACCCTGGAGCAGGAAATCGACCGTATGAAAAGCGAATTTATTTCGCTGGCCTCGCACCAGTTGCGCACCCCCTTGTCGGCCATAAAAACCTACACGCACATGTTATCCGACGGTTATATGGGCGAGCTTAACGAGGCCCAGCTCAAGGCTCTCGGCACCATCATTAACTCCTCTAATCGCATGAACGAGCTGATCAGCACGCTTTTGAACATCACACGCATCGAAAGCGGCTCGGTCGAGATCATACCCAAAACATTCAAACTCGACGAAATCATCAAAGAGTTACTCGACGAGCTAACGCTCATGGCCGATAACAAGTCCATCGACCTCAGGCTGAAAACCATCGGCAAGGGCAGTCTGACCCTAAAAACCGACTCTCTGATCGTTAAAGAGATCTTGGCCAACCTGATGTCCAACGCCATCAAGTACACGCCTAACGAGGGCCAGGTAGACATCCTGCTGAAGCCGCGGCGCGATGACATCCTGGTGGAAGTCAGGGACAGCGGCTGGGGCATCCCCAAGTACGCCCAGGACCAAGTTTTCAGTAAATTCTTCCGCGCGCCCAACATCGTCAAACGTGAAACCACCGGCACCGGCCTGGGCTTGTACCTGGTAAGGGGCCTGCTCGACACGCTCGAGGGCGATATCTGGTTCAGCAGTGACGAATCCAAGGGTACCAGTTTCTTCTTGACACTGCCGCGTCACAGCCGCCAGCAGAAAGCCAAGCCGACAAATAAGCGGAAGCCGGCAAGCAAGGTGAAAAAACTGTGAGAAATTTGATACTGCTATACACCGCTGGTTATGCTATAACTAAACGCATGCCCTTAAAAGGAGAAAACCTTGGCTAAAATCCTTATTGTAGAAGATGACCTTGATCTGAACAGCGCCTACGGAGTTATCCTGAAGCATAAAGGTCACGATGTAGTCCAAGCCTTTGACGGCCAAGAAGCCCTGGAAAAGCTAGACCAGTTCGAACCCGACCTGATACTGCTGGATCTGCTGATGCCGATTATGGGCGGCCTGGAGTTCCTAAAAAAGTGGAAGCCGGTCAGCAAGAGCGACGACACCAAGGTACTTATTTTCACTAATATGGAGAATTCCCCCGAAGTAACCGAGGCGTATAAGCTCGGCGCCAACCGCTGTATTATCAAGTCCTGGACGGCGCCCCACAACCTGGCCCGGGTCATCGACGACACCCTGCAATCAAAAAAAGATCTTAAGACAGCGTAGCCGGCTGAATATCAGTAATAAACTGGTCGTTCTGCAACTGCATTAGCTTGCCCAGGTTGAGCTTGTAGGGCGTATTCTTACCGTATTCGATAACACCTTGTTTTTTGAGGCGGTTGAGCTCGGTGGCGGCCGTTTCGCGGGTCAGGCCGGTCAGGTTGGCGAAATCCTGGTGGGTCAAGTTAAGGAGTATCTCGACCTGGTTCTTGCCGGCTGGCTTACCGTGCGTCATGGCCAGGTAGTGCAGGGTGTAGATAAGCTTGTCGCTGGCCCGCGAGTGCTGTAGGGCGTTGAGACGTAGTGAACCGCCGAACTGGTCGAGCAATTGTCTTTCAAGCTCGAGGTAGAGCAGTTCGGGCCGCTTGCGGACAAACTCCACGAAAGCCTCGCGGTCGACCATGTAAACGTCTACCTCCGGCGTAAAGGCCTCGTAGTAGTAGGTGGCGCTAGGCACCTTGCCGTAAACCCAGGAGGCCGGAAAAACATTGTCAGAAGCATAAAAGGCTACCGGCTTCTCGTCGCCGTTGACGCTCAGGTTGTAGGCCTTGATAACACCGTTCTTAACGACCATGGCGTTGCGTGGCGCCTCGCCCTGGAATATAACTATCTCGCCCTTTCTGAAGCTCCGGACGGGGTAGCGCTCGAAAAAGGCGCGCAAATAGTTAACTGCCACTCTATCGCTCATACATCGAGCATAACATCTGGAGGGCTTACTGGGTAGTGGCTGATATCTGGTCCTTGCCTAAGACAATGATGAAATCGGCGTCGTATGTGCCTTGGTACGGGTTCTGGGTGGTAAGGTGATTGCCGAAGATCTTGGTCAGGGCGGCGGCCGTAGCCGGCTTGGTATTACCGGCATTGTTGATGATGGCCGTGTTGAGCTGTCCGGTATTGCCGGCGTCGCCAATGTCACCCACGAGGAAATGTTGGCTTTTAAGCTTGTTTTTAACTTTAGTGGCCAGGCCGTCAGAAGTGGTACCATTCAGGACGATTACCTTAGCGCCTTCCTGTACTACCGGATTGGAAGAGGTTTGTTTGTCGACGTAGGCTCGTATGTCGCTGAAGTCGTCGATGCCGGCGGCCGGTATTAAAGCCGATTGCCCATCGGGCGCGGCATAACTGGCCAGCAGGCTCGTGCCGTCGGCCTGGTTGAGGCTGAGCGACTTGATGTTGCCCCCGCCGATGTCCTTGATAAGATCGTACAGGCGGTGAACCTCACCAAGCGTGAAGTCGGTCTTAACGTTACTGCCGATGGCGTCGAACAGGCTGCTGAGCTTGGCCGGGTTAGAGATGGTGCCGGCCGAAACGGCTCTCGCTTTCAGCGCCACCAACAGCTGGCGCTGGTGCTCGGTGCGGTCGAAGTCGCTGCCGGCAAAGCCGTAGGAGTTGTAGGCGTCACCCCTAGCGCGGGCCAGATCTAGGGCCTGCTGGCCGTTAAGATGGTGGGTGCCGTTGCTTAAGCGGACCAGCGGCCCATGGTTAGTCCAGTCAATGTTCGGATCATAAAGGCCTCGTGGGTCGGTGCTTTTGACGGTAAAGTCAACGCCGCCGACGGCGTCCACGGATTGCTTAAGCGCCTGGTAATCGACCAGGGCGTAGTAATTTATATCAAGCCCGGTGACATTGCTGGCCACTTTGGCCAGCTCGCCCATGCCGCCATTGGGGTAGCCGTTCTCGCTGAAATTGGTGTCTTCGCCGACGACGTAGGCGTGGTTGAGCTTTTCGTGGCCGTCGCCGGGCACATGCACCCAGAGGTCGCGGGGCAGGCTGAGCAGGAAGGCCCGTTTGCTAACGGTGTCGATGCTGATAACCATGATCGAGTCTGTCAGGTCGGCGCCACCGTGGCCGGGGTCGTCGGCTGAGTTGCCGGCCAGCAGGATGTTGACCCGTCCGGTGTTTTCACCCTTAAGCTTGGTGGAGTGCAAAATGCCGAATATGTTGCCGCCGAACAGCTTGTGGGCGTTATACAGGAACTTGCCGCCCACGAAGCCGCCTATCAGCATGACGATTATAAACAGGCTGATTACCACACGTTTCAAGCTCCAGCCGTGCCTCCAGCGTTGCCAGCGGCCCTGCCGGACTATCGGCGGGCGTCCCGGTTGGCGGCGTTTTTGGTCACGGGGATCGTATTGATAGCTATGCAAGGTCATACCGACCGTCGGGAAATTAGTCGCCGCTTTGGCCGCCACCACGTCTTGGACGGGCCGCTGTTGGGCGGGCATGACACTAGCAAGCGGGCGGCGGCGTTTTTGTGGCATTGAATTACTTTCCATTATACTAAAAGTAGTGAAATTAGTCATTCAAATACCATGCCTCAACGAAGAAGCCACTCTGCCACTGGTTCTCGAGAGCATCCCCGATCGCGTCGACGGCGTGGACGAGATCGTGGTGCTGGTAATAGATGACGGTTCTACGGATAAGACCATGCAGGTGGCCCGCCAGCACGGCGTGAAACATTTCGTACATCACGTGCGCAACCAGGGCCTAGGGCGGTCTTTTCACGATGGCGCCCTGAAAGCCCTCGAAATGGGCGCCGATATAGTCGTTAACACCGATGGTGACAACCAATACCCCCAGGAACGCATTAGCGACTTGGTACAGCCCATTGTAGAAGGTAAGGCCGATATCGTCATCGGCGACCGCCAAACGCACCTTATAGAGCACTTCTCGCTGTTTAAGAAGCTGTTACAGCGCCTGGGCAGTGCCGTGGTTAACAAGGCCGCCGGCACCAGCCTGCCCGACGCCGTCAGCGGCTTTAGGGCCTACAGCCGCGAGTCACTTCTACGGCTCAACACCATCACACGTTTCAGCTACTGCACCGAAACCATCATCCAAGCCGGTTACAAGGGCCTGCACATGGAAAGCGTCGCCATCGACACCAACCCGCCTACCCGCCCGTCGCGCCTCTTTAAATCCCACTGGGAGCATGTGCGCAAAACCGCCCTGACGATTATCCGGGCCTACATAATGTACAAGCCCTACATCATATTTGGCTGGCTGGGCAGTACGCTTTTCGCGCTCGGCCTGGTGCCATTCGCCCGTTTTATCTACTTCAGCCTGCAAGACGGCAGTACGCAGGGGCATATCCAGTCCCTGTTGGTCGGCTCTTTGTTAATGATCGCCGCCTTCTTATGTCTGGTACTGAACATTATCGCCGACTTGATACGCATCAACCGTATCCTGATCGACGGTAACCTGGAGCAGACCAAACGCCAGCGCTTCTCTGCCTAGGGGGTTCTCAGGAATAGCACCGGCTTATCGTGGCCCGGCACCAGTGGAGCTATTTTCTGGACCTCGTGGTTGGCCCGGCGGACGGCGGAATTATCCCAATACCAGCCATCGCGGCTACGCAGTATGTAGGTCAGCGCGCCGCCTCCCCATAACAGGGACACGATGGCCACCGACGCCATGGCCAGCTTGAGGCGCGCCCGGTCTTTTAACAGCTCGTTGAGCGCCAAAACGCCAAACAGCAGGCCAAAAAGCAGTACTGGCAGAAGATAGCGGCCGTTGATGGCCACCGGCTGGCCGGTCTGCAGGTAGGACTTGTATTCCTGTAGCCACAGCGCCACCAGGTAAAACAGCGAAGCCAGGCTGAATAAGCCGAAAACGGGGGGCCGGTAGCGCCGTATAAGCCGCTTAGACTGCCAGATAGCCACTACTATCAACAGCGGCGCCGCTATGAGGGCGCTAACCGCCGGGACCAGCAGAGGGCCGCGCGTTTCGAAGTTGGAGGCCGGGCCGTCGACGGCGAAGAACAGCCTGAACCACATGCCGTAAAACCACTCGAAATTAAATGAGGCGGCGTTCAGGTGGCCGGAATCGGTTTTGATAGTCACCAGCTGGGAATCACGCGCCCAGGGAGCGTAGGCAGTGCATTGCACCTTGGTGAGTACCTGCTCGCAGGCCGGCACCGGCGTATGGTAACGGATGAAATTCAGCCCGTACCGCTCCGCGAACAGGCTGGTAGATAATACAAGGCCCAGTACTAGCAACCAGCCCATCCGCCCCATACCCCTTTCCCAGACTACCGCCAGACGGTGCTTGCGGGGGAGGGTCTTGTATACCACCACCGCCAGATACACGGCTATGGCCACAAAAATGGGCAGAAAGGCGAATTTGACCAGGCTGGCCAGCAGGCAGACGATGGCCAGGATTATGGCTGAACGGCCGTTAATACGTTTTTTGACGCGTATTTCGTCGGCCAGCCTGACTGTCAGCAAGAGCGCCAGGCCCGTGACCGGCAGGAACAGGTTGTCGTAATTTATCTGGGCCGCTAACAGTGGGGTAACCGGCAGTAGCACGAAAATAAGCAGGCAGAAGTTAATAGCGGCCTTGGAGGCGCCTGTCATGCTAAGCAGGCGGCGGTAAATAACCAGTCCGCCGGCGAATAGGCCGATGTTGATAAAGCGCAGAACCAGCACCTGAATAACCTGGTTGGCCGTAAAAGCGCTAATCACCCGGTAAGGGAAGCTCATCAGCCACTGGTAGAGGTAAGACGGGTCGCGGGCAACGGCGCCGAAGGCGTCGGCACCGGCCGGGTGGCCGCTCCAGAAGGGACTGACATGGTGCGCGTAGAGGCGGATTATGCCCACGTGGAAATCTTCGTCGAAGGCCATCGGGTAGCGGCCGCTCAGGGCGATCCAGGCGGCCTGGAGCGCCAACAGCGCCACAATTATCTTAAAGAATAGGGAACTACCTAGTATAGCTGTCGCTCTGCGGACCCTCGAATCGTGTCGTGGCGTTTTAATACTTGCTATTATACTCACATGAAGCACAGCCTGATTAAACGCGCGGCCGCGGTGTTGGTTCTGCTGGCCACCCTGGCCGTATTCGTCCGTTACTTTATTAATCACCCCGAGGTCCGGCACCGGTTGGGCCAGACATCGCCCGGTCTGCTGGTGCTTTTGCTGGCCCTTTATGCCGGCACCATCCTGGCCCTGACCCTGAACGCCTACGCCACACTGCGCCTCTGTAAATTGCGCCTCGACGCCGCCGAAACCTTTTTGGTCACGGCCTACACGGCGGTGGTTAACTTTTTTGGGCCCTTGCAGAGCGGACCGGCTTTTAGGGCCGTCTATCTAAAGAAAAAATACGACCTTAACCTGAAGAATTACGCCGTGGCCAGCCTGTTCTACTTTTTCTTTTACGGCGTCTTTAGCGGTCTTTTTCTGCTGTCGGGCCTGCTCAAATGGTGGCTGGTGCCATTGGTAGCTCTCGGCGCCGTGGTTTCTTACCTGGCGAGCCGGTACTCGCTAATAGCTTCCCGCCTGGCCAAGTTAGATCTGGGCGGCTGGTATCTTATGGCGCTGGCCAGCCTGCTACAGGTGTGCTTAATCGCCGCTATTTATTACTCCGAATTACATAGCGTGGCGCCCGGCGTCACATTGTCGCAGGCGGTGATTTACACCGGCGCCGCCAACCTGGCGCTGTTCGTCTCGATCACGCCCGGGGCCATCGGCTTTCGTGAGTCCTTCTTGGTGTTTTCCAAACACCTGCACCACGTCAGCAACTCGACCATCGTGGCCGCCAACATCCTGGACCGCGCCGTTTATATCCTCTTCCTGCTCATTTTGGCCGTGCTGATTTTTGGCACCCACGCCAGCCGCCGCCTGCAATCCGTTACTGCGGACGAATAACCGTAAAAGTGCCCTGGACGCTCTCCTGGGCGTGGTCGTGAAAGGGAAAGGTGCCGGCCTGGCCCAGGGTGACCGTCAGGCTTTGGCCCTGGCTCAGCAGGCGTTCTGAAATGCCGTCGTAAGAGACGTGGCTTTCGTGCTTGCCGAAGGCCATTACGCGGTCTTTATCATCAAGGTTGGTAATAACTAGGGTGTCGCATTGCTTGGCGTCGGTGTGGGAGGGCGTTACTCTGTCATTCTCTATAACAACTTTATGGATAGTTTGATGCTTACCGTCACAGCGCCGCTGGGTATTTTCCAGCTGGGCGCTCTGGCTGTGCGTTACCCAAATGGCCAGCGGCACGGTCGCTATCATCAGCAATAGGGCAACGGTCGCCATCAGCCACCATTTGGCCTTTTTATTAAGCATAGACATCTTCCGCAATTTTAACACGTAGGCCGGCGACAAGGTGTTATAGTAGAGAAAGCATGAGTTTTTTGACTTAAGGCGGATGGCGTGAGCAAAAAGGGTAACAAAAAGTACAAGCGGGTCTTTCTAGCCTTTATTATTTTGTGGTTTATAGGCTTGGTTGTTTGGTACCTGCACGCCAAGAATTTCGCGGTGCTGAACCCGCGCGGGATAGTGGCCTTTAGGGAGCGGCGGCTGATGATCACGACGGTGCTGTTGGGCCTGCTGGTGGTCGTGCCGGTTTATATTCTGACCTTCTCGATAGCCTGGCGTTACCGGGAAGGTAACAACAAAGCTAAGTACTCACCGGAGTTGGCCAGTAACAGATGGGCCGAAGCCGTTTGGTGGGGCATTCCGCTGGCCATTATCGGCGTCTTGTCGGTAATTACCTGGACCAGCAGTCACGCCCTGGACCCGCACAAATCCTTGCAATTGAGCGGTGCGCCGATGACCATTCAAGTGGTGGCGCTCGACTGGAAATGGCTGTTTATCTATCCCCAGCAGGGCGTCGCTTCGGTTAACCTGGCGGAGTTCCCGGTTGGCACCCCTGTGACTTTCAATATTACGGCCGACGCGCCGATGAATTCGTTTTGGATTCCCCAGCTGGGCAGTCAGATTTACGCCATGCCCGGCATGTCGAGCAAGCTCAACCTAGCGGCTGATAAGCCCGGTAGCTACGACGGTTCTTCAGCCAACATCAGTGGCCGTGGCTTTGCCGGCATGCGCTTCACGGCCCAAGCGGCCTCGCGGGCCGATTTTAACAATTGGCTGGGAATCGTCCGCAGATCGCCCGATAATTTAGACATGGGTAGCTATGAGCAACTGGCTAAACCCAGCGAAAACAACCCGGCTCAACTTTACTCCTCGGTCGATAGAGATTTGTACAACAAAGTCTTGCTAAAATACATGGTGCCGGGAGGCTGGGAATAATGTTAGGAAGACTCACTTGGTCGGCCCTGCAACACAACTACATCGTGACGATTGCTCAAATTACCATGACGCTAGGCCTGCTCGGCCTGGTCGGCTTTATAACCTATAAAAAGCGCTGGAAGTGGCTGTGGCGCGACTGGCTGACCTCACTTGACCCCAAGAAAATCGGCGTTATGTACGTGGTGGTGGCCATAGTAATGTTGCTCCGTGGAGCTACAGATGCCGCCATGATGCGCGCCCAGCAAGCTACCAACGGGCACTTTTTGAGTTCCGACCACTTCCAGCAGATCTTTTCGGCGCACGGCACGATTATGATTTTCTTTGTGGCCATGGGGCTGATGTTCGGGCTGATCAACCTGATTATGCCATTACAGATCGGTGCCCGCGACGTGGCCTTTCCGTTTTTGAACTCGCTGGCTTTCTGGCTGTTCGCCTCTGGTATGATCCTGGTTAACTTGTCGTTGGTGCTAGGCGAATTTTCGGCGGCCGGTTGGCTGGCCTATCCGCCGCTCAGCGAATTGGCTTACAGCCCGGGCGTTGGCGTAGATTATTGGATATGGGCCCTGCAGATAGCCGGTATAGGCAGTCTGCTGTCGGGCATAAACTTTTTGGTGACCATACTGCGGATGCGGCGGCCAGGCATGACACTTATGAAGATGCCGCTGTTCACCTGGAGCGTGTTAAACAGCATGGTGCTGGTCGTTTTCGCCTTTCCTATATTGACGGCCACGCTGGCCATGCTGGCGCTGGACCGCACCCTGGGCATGCACTTCTTTACGGCCGGGGGCGGGGGCAACGCCATGATGTACGTTAACCTCATCTGGGCGTGGGGGCACCCCGAGGTCTATATATTGATTTTGCCGGCTTTTGGCGTTTTCTCGGAAGTGGTAGCGACCTTTTCGCGCAAGCCGATCTTCGGCTACACCTCGATGGTCTGGGCACTGGCAGGGATTACATTCCTGTCTTTCACGGTCTGGCTGCACCACTTCTTCACCATGGGCGCCGGCGCCGATGTGAACGCCTTCTTCGGTATTATGACCATGCTAATCGCCGTGCCTACTGGTGTTAAGATATTTAACTGGCTGTTTACCATGTACCGCGGGCGGATCAAGTTCGCCACCCCCATGATGTGGTTCCTGGGGTTCGTGGTGACATTTTCGATCGGCGGTATGGCTGGCGTCATGATGGCCGTGCCGGCTATCGACTTCCAAGTGCATAACAGCCTGTTCCTTGTGGCCCACTTCCACACCATGATCATCGGTGGCGTCGTCTTCGGCTTCTTCGCCGGACTGACCTACTGGTTCCCCAAGATTTTCGGTTTTCGGCTTAACGAGCGGTTGGGCCGTTACGCTTTTTGGTGCTGGTTTACCGGCTTTTTATTGGCCTTTATCCCACTCTATATTTTGGGATTGATGGGCGCCACCCGCCGGCTCGATCACTACGACCCTTCGATGGGCTGGCAAGGACTGTTTATTGTGGCCGCTATGGGCGTGGCGGTGATTGGCGCCGGCATCGGCTTCCAACTATTACAGCTGTATGTCAGCATAAGGCAACGTCATGACAATGTGGCCGGCAACGATCCCTGGAATGGTCGCACGCTGGAATGGTCCACGACCTCGCCGGCGCCGTTCTACAGCTTCGCTACCACGCCAGACGTAAGCGAGCGCGACGCCTTCTGGGCCATGAAAAAATCCCAGACAAGTTTGGAGAAACCGGTCTACGAAGATATTTACCTGCCTAAAAATACCGGTATGGGGTTGTTTATTGCGATGGCCGGTTTTACGGCTTGTTTCGCCATGGTCTGGCACATCTGGTGGTTGGCGCTGGCCGGTTTGCTCGGCGTTATTACGCTGATTATTGTCCGCATATCCGACGAGCACACAGAATATAGGATTCCTGCCAAAACGATAGCCAAGCTCGAAACGGAGAGACAAATATGAGCAACAGTGCTGAAATCCTGAACAACCGCCAGCAGGCCGACGCCAAAACCGTCTTCGGCTTCTGGGTCTACCTTATGACCGACTGCGTGTTATTCGCCAGCCTGTTCGCAACTTTCGCCATTCTGCGAAATAACACCTTTGGCGGCCCGGCGGGCAATGAGTTATTCAGCCTGCCGTTCGTGCTGACCGAGACGCTGGTGCTGTTAACCAGCAGTTTTACGGCCGGGCTGGGTCTGCTGGCGGCCCGTCGACGCGATCGAAACCAAGTCCTGCTGTTCTTCGGCCTGACCATGTTGCTCGGCATCTTCTTCCTGACCATGGAACTGACCGAATTCCACAAGCTGTACGTAGAAGGCAACAGCTGGCGCCGCAGTGGCTTTTTGTCGGCCTTTTTCACGCTGGTGGGCACGCACGGTCTACACATCACCAGCGGCCTGATCTGGATGGCCGTAATGCTCATCAAAGTGGCCCGGCGTGGCTTAACGGCCGCCAGCGTTAAGCGATTGACCATGCTGAGTATGTTCTGGCACTTCCTGGATATTATCTGGATCTTTATTTTCACCATCGTTTACCTGATAGGAGCCACACCATGAATAAGGCCGTTGTTTCGCACCACGAGGCCGCTAGCGGCTCGGTCCGCACCTACACAGCGGGCTTTGTGTCGTCGCTCGTTTTGACCATAGTCGCCTACGCGGCCGTACGTGGCCATATAGCCAGCGGCTGGGCACTTATCTTCGTGTTGGCCGGGCTGGCCGTCACCCAGTTGCTGGTGCAATTGGTATTCTTCCTGCACCTGGGCAGAGAGTCGAAGCCACGCTGGAACCTGACGGTGCTGTTGTTCGCCGTTATGGTGGTGGGGATCGTCGTTTTTGGCAGTTTGTGGATTATGCGAAACCTGAACTACGCCCACAGCCACTCGGTAACACCCACCGAAATCATCAAAGATGAAGGGTACCGGCCATCGAGCTTGTAAAAACCTACTACGGACTGACCAAGCCTGGCATCATTCAGGGCAACCTACTGACCTGCGCCGCCGGCTTCTTGCTGGCCTCGCGCTGGCAGGGCCACTGGGGTTTGCTGGCTACGACATTGCTGGGCACCGGCCTGGTGGTGGCCTCGGCCTGTGTCTTTAATAATTACTTAGACCGCGGGCTCGACGTTAAAATGGCCCGCACCAAGCAACGGGCGCTAGTGAATAATGTGGTGAGCGGTCGCACCGCGCTAATATACGGTTCTATCCTGGGCTTGCTAGGTGAATGGCTGCTATTCGCGTTCGTTAATAACCTGACCGCCTGCATCGGCCTGGCTGGCTGGCTGGCCTACGTGATCCTATACAGCCTGGCCAAGAGGCGAACGGTCTTTGGTACGCTGGTCGGGACCCTGTCGGGCTCGACGTCGCCGATCGCCGGCTACACGGCCATAACCGGTGGGCTCGACGCCACTGCCGGCGGTTTATTTTTGCTTATGGCCTGCTGGCAAATGGCCCATTTTTACTCGATCGCCATGTACCGCCACGCGGATTACCAGGCCGCCGGCTTACCGGTACTGCCGGTCGTTAAAGGCAACCGCCGGGCCAAATTAGAAATTCGTTTGTACATTATTGTTTTTGGCCTGGTCGCAGTAGGGCTGACGCTTGTCAGTAAACTTGGTGTAGCCTTTGCGGTTGTGATGATCGCCGCCAGCCTGGCTTGGCTCTATAAGGGGTCTCGACCGGCCGTCAGCGATAAATTATGGGGCCGCCGAATGTTCCTGTTTTCTTTAATCGTCGTGATGATTATGTCGCTGATGCTGGCCATAGGGCCACTGTTACCTTAGTGTTGATAAACCGAATCGCCACCTGAGCCGTCCACCAAACATTCTAGTCTGTCAAAGCGATCATCCATGGTGTCAAAACCAGCTTCGGTATAAGTCTTTAATTTGGTTAAAGTGGCATAGATATCATTGGAAGTGTCAAGCAACCGCTGGATTTTTTGTTCCATGCTTTGTTGGCCGTCCATCAGCGCCTTAAACATTGCTTGTGTGCTCGTCATAGTGAATCAAGTATAAATCCACTGGCGTTAGTGGTTCAAGTGGTTTAATAAAGATTTAATGCTAGAAATGGTCGCGGATATGAGAGAAGGAATAATCCCAATCGGCGTCGGCCTTTTTGTGCGGGTTAAAGATGTTCTGGGGGTCCATTATGCGCTTGGCCTGCTTAAAGATTTCGAGCATTTCGGGGCCGTACATTTCTTTTAGCCAAGGGCCGCGCACCAAGCCGTCGTTATGCTCGCCGGATAACGAACCATGATAGCTGAGCACCAGGTTATTGACCGCCTTCATAGCCGGCAAAATCTTTTTGCGGTCCAGCGGGTCTTCCAGCTTCATTAACGGAATAACGTGGAAGTTGCCGTCGCCCATATGCCCGGCAATGGTAGCGAAGAGGCCGTACTTTTTAATAATCTTGCGCAAGCGGGGCAGGAAGGCCGATAGGTGCTCGGGCGGCACCACGAAATCGTCTATAAACGGCGCTGTGTGCTTGTCTTTAACCTTGCTCCTCAGCAATTGGAAGCTATAGCGGCGCATCAACCAGAATTTTTCAGACTTGCCTTCGGTGGGGTCTTCCTCGAAACCGTTGATCTCGTAGCGGGCGCGGTGCTGTTTAAGCTCGCCGTGGAGGGCGTGGACCTTGTCGCGCACCTCCTGTTCGGTCTGGCCGTTGAACTCGACCATCAGGATGAGCTTGGGCACGCCGCGTAGTAGCTGGAGGGCGTCGGGAATAAGCGTGATTAGCAGGTGGATGAAGCGCCGCCAACCCAGCAGTTTCAGGAAGCTGGGCATGAAGCGGATCGACAACCAGAGAGTGGCGTCGTCGAACGATTCGAAGGTGGCCGGCTTGGATTCCAGCACCTTGGGGATGACCTCGCCCAGGTCGTCGAGGCCTTTCATGAAGAGCACCAGCAGGCCGGAATGTGGCCGGTGGGGTACCAGTCGGAAGTGAATGTCGGTCACGAAGCCTAGCGTGCCCTGGCCGCCGACAATCAGCTTGGCCAGGTCAAAGACCTGTTTGTCGCGGTCCCAGACGTCCCACAGGTTGTAGCCGGTCGAGTTTTTGCTAACGTGAGGCTTGGCGGCTTTAATTTGATCGTAGTTGTTGTCTATAAGGTGAAAAAGCTTGCGGTAAACGTCGCCCTCGAAATCTTTTTGGGCCATCTTTTTATCGAGTTCTTTCTTGGCCAACGGTTTGACGGCCCGTTTTACGCCATCGGCAAAAACCACATCTAAGCCTGTCACGAAATCTTCGGTCTTGCCATATTCCAGCGACTTTTCGCCGCCGGCGTTGTTGTTGACCATGCCGCCGACGGTCGCCAGGTCGCGCGAGGCCGGGTAGCTGGGCATTAGGGCGCCGTGTTTCAGTGTTTGCGGTTCGAAGTCGCGGTAGAAGACGCCGGGCTGGACTTGCGCAGACTCGGCTGTCACTTTTTCGATCTTATCGAAGTGCTTGCTGAAGTCGACGATGATCGAGTCGTTAATGGCGCCGCCCGACATACAGGTGCCGGCACTGCGAGCCGTTAAACTGAGGCCCGGCTTGCCGCGCTTGTGGGCGGCCACCAAGCCGACGAGGGTCTCTACGTCTTGGGCATTGGTAGGCATAACCACCAGCTTGGGCCGCAGTTCGAACATCGAAGCGTCGTGGCTGTAAAAATCGAGCGTCGCTAAAGAATCGTCCAATTCGCCTTTAAAACCGGCCGCTTTAAGGCCGCTTTTGATTTCTTCCATAGATTAAGCTTAAGTGTTATGCGGCCGGCAGGCAAGTTCAGCGTTTTATAAGAGCTTTGTAGACCTCAAGGTAGCGCTCGGCCAGCCGGTTCCACTGGTAGTTCTCCAGGCTAAATTGGCGGCTGGCCTGCCCAAAGGCCTTGGCCTGTTTTTTATCAGTTAAAAACTTATCGATTTGCTTATGTAAGGTTTTGGCGTCGCCGCTTGGCACCAACACGCCGTTTTGGCCGTCGAAGACGGCGTCGAGGATACCTTCCATGCCCGAGGCCACCACCGGCAGTTCGCACAGCGAGGCCTCCAACAGTACCAGCCCAAAGCCTTCCATGTCGCCCGGCACGTTTATGTTGGGCATCACGAACACGTCGGCGCCATTGTAAGCGGCAGAGTAAAGTGCGTCATCGACCGTGCCCAATAATCTAACATGCGCGTCTAGGTGCGTACGCCGCACCGCGTCAGCGATGTGCCGGCGTTCTTCGCCTTCGCCGACCAAAAGGTACACCAGCCCGGAGTGTTCGGCCACCAGCCCTGGCAGGACATTCTCAATAAACCAGGCGGCGCCTTTTCGCTTTACCAGGCGGCCAACGGTTAGGAGTATCTGGGACCTCTCCGGCAGATCCAGCAGTTCTATGAGCTCGGTGCGATTGGATTTGCCGTACAGCACGTCGTTAACGGCCAGCGGGATAATATGGATCTTCGATTTTGAAACGCCGCGGCGCTCGGCCGAATCGGCGGCCGCCCGGCTAATGCAAAAAACGGCGTCGGCCCGCCG
>CAYUNY010000005.1:0-19607 GCA_964446315.1 uncultured Candidatus Saccharibacteria bacterium | reverse complement strand
AAAGTCACTACACTTTTGGCAGAGGGTATTAAACAATAAAAACATGGATGAATACATACAACAATTACTAAAAGATGCTGGGGTGCCGGAGTCGACCGATCCGGAGGTAAAGGCCGAGCTCGTGAAGGGTTTGGCCAGCCAAGCCAACGATCTTGTCAATCGCCGTCTGATTGACGCCATGAGCGACAAAGACGCCGAGGCTTTCGACAAATATATCGAAGAAAACCCGGAGGATGTCGAGGGCGTCCAGCAATTCATTAGCGATCACGTAAGCAACAAGGAGCAAGTAGTCGGTGCCGCGCTGTTGGAGTTTCGAACTCTTTATCTCGGACCGTCCGCTTAGAAAGAATTAGCTATGTCAGGCGAAACCGCGCCAACGCTCGTTCAACAGCCGGGTCAAGCTGAGCCTTCGCCGGCACGGCCAGCACGTCCGCGGCGACGGGTGGATATTATGATCCCGGCGGCTGAGCCCGATCCTAGGTTCGTGCCGGATCCCCACGAAGCTACAACGGCTGTGGCCCCGGCGGTTCCGGCGCCTGAGTCGGTTGCGCCCGATCCGGCGGAAGCAACAACCACGGTTATGCCGGTGGCGGCACCTGATCCGGAGCCCGAAGCAGAGCCCGAACCCGAAACACAGAGCGAGACCGAACCGCAACGTGAAGAAACTGATGAGGAGCAGTGGTTGGATCCGCTTAAAGGTCAGTTACTTGAAGTCTCAAGCGGTGTGGTTGGTAGTGCACGTGATTATAGAGAGGCTGAGCTAGACGCGCTGACCACTCAGCGCGGTTTTAAGGGCTTGCTGAAGCGTATTTGGTATGGCAACATTGCTCGCGAGGCTGTTGGCCAACGCCTGGACCAGCGTGCTAGGGCCGGAATCGTCGAATCTCGCGATCTGGGCGCGATGCGCGACGACAGTTCGCACGCCGACCATACTGCCGAAATGGCCGCGGCCGTCACCCGTGTTGCCAACGGCTTCCTGGAGAACGGCGAGCAACAGCAACAACTGGCCGAGATTGAAGGCGGCGAGGCCGTGGAGCGCCAACTACGCGTGCTGGTGAACTTCTATGCCCAGGAGGTCATTGAGGCCGATGAATTCGATGAGGCTCGCACCCGGGTGCTGGATGATTTCAGGCGGGAATTGCATCAGGCAGACCGCGACAAAGGTTTGTTGCTGGCCGATAACCTGCTCGAAGTCGCCCAGGCGGCACGGGCCGCTTTTAGGCACGGCATTGCCGCTGAACGCATTCAGGAAGCTTTACGATTCGATATGGGCGATGCCCGGATCGGTGCCCGCACCGAGGCCCAACGCACCCGGACCGACCGCATTATCGACCGGTTGCACGGCACCCGTATCGGTTCGTTGGTTAACGAAACTACTCTAAGCGTCGGTGTCGGTATCGCGGCTTCGGTTATCAAATTCACTACCGGCAAGGCCACGACGGCCGGGGCCGCCGTGCTCGGTATGGGCGTTGGAGCCGGTCTTGTTGCCGGCGCCCGCGAGCATGCTCATATCGGACGCCAGCGGGCCCAGCATGCCCGCGAACGGGCCACCGGCCAGGAATTGGGCGACGCCAGCGGCCGCCAGCGCGAGCGGCTCGAAGAAACACGATACAACACCGTGGGAGCCACCGCCCTGACCGATCAGCTGACTGAAGCCAGGGCAGCCGTTGACGCCGCCGATCCGGCCAGTATTGCCCAGGCTGTGCAGATTATTAGTGAGGCCGAAACACGTATTGAGATGTCCGGTGCGCGCTCAATCGACCTGATCGACTTTTCGGGCGCTACCAATATTGAACGCGAGCGCTTGGCTTTGAGCATGGCTGTTGCCGAGGCCCGGGTCGCCGCCAACCGTGGCCTGCGCGACGCCGATGAAACCGCGCTTACGGATGCCGGGCTGAGCCGCGACCTTGACGCTATGGTGGCCAACTACGGCGAAAATGTTCATGACCTTATTGAGACAGATATCAGCGGCAAGGACAGGGCGTTCAATCGCCTACGGCGTAGTCAGACCCTGAAAATGGCCGGTATCGGCGCCGTTAGCGGCGTGGCCATAGGCACCATGATCCAAGAAGTGCGGGGCGTGGTTAGCGATGAAATGCAGGGCGTTTTTGACGGTAGCAACGGCTCGGACCGCCGCACTATGTTGGCCGGCTTGTTGGGCCACCAAGGCGCCGCCCATGCCCAGCTCGGGCACCTTACCGAGCAACACTTTACTACCAGTCACGTTGTTCACGAGCACGTTCAAAGAACGGTTCATGAATACTTGCATCACCATCCAAATGAGTTCACCAAAGTACACCGCGAGCTTTGGTACGACAACAACACGCCAGACACTTTCGACCAGAACGAACTAAAACTGTGGTGGGGCGCTAACGGCACCGGTGTTGACGCCCATGGCAACTACGTCTTCAATGTGGCCCAAATGACGCCCGACGGATCGTTCCACGACGGCCTGTCGACCGATGCCCAGCACTTGGTTCACAAGGGCAAGATGGCGATTGCCCTGTCGATGACCCAAGGCACCCAGTCACACGTTATTATGGTGCCGATCGACAGGCACGGTAACGCCATCATCCACGCCGACAGCTGGATGGCCAAAAGCTTATTTGACACCAAAGACGGCCACGCTCGTTTCACCGGCGCCTATGCCGAAGCCGTGCAGCTGATGGGCAAACATCACGGCGTTGAATCGATGCGCATGCTGGCAACGGCCGTCGGCGAAGGCCACCCGAAGCACATAACCGATACCATATCGCACATTGTGCACGAACAGCACGAGCGCATCGTGAGCTCTCCGGGGGAGAGTCCGATTGAAGTGCCACCCATACTGCCAATTTACGGCCGCCGGGGCCTGGAAAAACTGGAGCAAACCGGGCCTGAAATCACTTACGCCGGCGGCTATATTGTGGATGGCTACCGGGCAAGCGAGGGCTTGATACCACGAGCAGGTCTAGCCCCGTTCGCGCCCGAACTACAAGCCGACCCGGACGCTAAAATCGATTCCACAAAGGCCGCCAAGCGCTATGTTAAGGCCATGCGCCCCAGATACAAGCGCGTGGTCGACAGCCTGGCCGACGAGCTGGACGACGAGCCTAAGGCCGACAGGCCCAAGGTTGTGATTATGATCCCCGCGGCCGCCCACCAGGAAGGCAAGAATATTTACAATACGCTCCTGCAATATTCTCTCCAGGAAGATGTGGCTAGTGATGACTTCGAAGTGGTCGTTTTCGCCAATTATCCCAAGGGGCAAAAACCCGACGACACCATCAGTGAGGTGGAACGTTTCCAGGCCGAACATCCCGATGTCAAAGTCCGCCTGTTGAGGAAGGAGCTTGAACAGCACGAAGCCAAAATCGACTGGATTCGCAAAGCCCTGGCCGATAGCGTGATAGTGGACTTGGTGGAGCGCGGCGTGTCCTTAGACGAAGTTCTCTTGGCATCAAATGACGCCGACGCTGAACGAATTAGTCCTACCTACATTAAAACGATTATTGACAGGGCGGCCGAGACGCCGGAAGCCGACGGCTTTTTGGGCTTTATCGATTGGGGACACGAAGGCTTTAAGGCCCATCCCGATATGATGATCGGCTTTAGGTTTATGCAGATGCTCGATATATACAACCGCGTCGCCAAACATCAGGCCGGTTCTTCGGGTGCTAATTTCGTTTTTCGGCCGGGTATGTACGCCGCTATTGGCGGCTACCCGCCCATCGAATCCGAAACGGCCGGTGAAGACAGGGAGCTCGGCTTAAGGATCAACAGTATCAGGGCCGGGGCTACCGGCCGCCAGCCAATCGTTTTCCTTGGCCGGCGGGGCAGTGAGATCGTAACCTCTCCTCGGCGTGCTATTGAAACGCTGCTTGAGCGAGGTGGAGCGCCGGCGACTCAGTGGCGACAATTTGGAGTCAACGATGAATTACGAAGCAGAGATTTTGACCTACGGCCTTTTGACTTCGATAATCCCGCGGCGGTAGAGACCATGGTCCGTTCCTGTGAGAGCCTGCTTAACCAAACGCTCAAGACATACGGCGTGACGCCCGGCTCGGGCCAGCCGACTTATCACGCCGGTCGACTGACCGGACTCGACGTTGAAACCATCCGCCAGATCAATCGCATTGGCTTCTTCCTGGGCCTCCAGTTTGCATGGCAACCCGACGGCACACTAGAAATTACCGACGCCGAAAGAATGATCAAGGGCATGCGCGAGTGGCAGGCCACACACTAGGCAGGCGCTAAACTTTCAAGTGGTAGTTGATTTCGTTTAGGACGTCGAGAACGGCGCCGGCTTTTTCATTGGTGTCTTCGATCTGCTGGGCGGTTTGGAGGGCTTTCTTAAGTAGCGCGCCGTCGCCCGAGGAGCGGGCGGCCGTCATCAGTATTTCAAAGCGGCGTTCCGGCGCGTCCTTAATTTCGTCGACCATCGGTACTAGCAATTCCAGGGCCTCTTTTTTGAGAGCTTCCAGCTCGACCGATTGCTCTGAGTCGTGTGCTTCGCTCTCCGGCTTGTCTTGGTTTGACGGTTCGTCCATATCCACCCTTAGATTTAAACTACTTATGATTGTATCAAAGTGCCCGAAATAAGCTATAATTTAGGGGTTGTGGCCACATATAAACTGATTCAAGACATAGAGGCCGAGGATAAGATCCTGGGGCCGCTGACGCTGAGGCAGTTCATCTTCGCGCTGATCTCTATCTTTTTGTTTTACATCTGCTTTATATTGATCGCCAAGGGCGGCGCCTTTTTCCTGATACTCTTTTTGCCGCCGGCTCTTTTCTTTGGCTTTTTTGCCATGCCGTTCGGGCGCGACCAGCCAACCGAAATCTGGGCGCTGGCCAAAATCCGCTACTATTTTAAGCCACGGCGGCGCATCTGGAACCAGAGCGGCGTTAAAGAAATGGTAACCATTACGGTACCTAAAAAGGTTGAGCGGGTGCTGAGCAACGGGCTTAGCCAGACCGAGGTCAAGAGCCGCTTGCAGGCTTTGGCCAATACGCTCGACACGCGGGGCTGGGCCGTTAAGAATGTGGATGTGGACGCCTACGTTTCGCCATTAGCAGCGCAAGGGGGCAGTGAACGCCTGCTGGAAATCGATACCTTGCCGGTGCCGGTGCCGGAAGGCGAGGCTACGCCGGCCGACGACATCATGGATGCCCGCGCCAACCCGCTAGCCCAGCAGTTCGACAGCATGATAAACCGCTCGACCAAAACACACCGCCAGGAACTAATCGAGAGGCTTAGTAACGTTCGCGCAGGGCAGGCCGCCCTGGCCAAGCCCGATTATTGGTTTATGAATTCTTCGCCCACGACCGGCAGTGCTCTGCCGCCGGTAACCGTGGCGCCGGCGCCGGCCGGCCCGCGCTCCACGGCCCAAGCTACGCCCCTGCCAACTGATGACGACGTGGCCGGCGAGGCCGCCCTGGCGGCCCAGCTCAGGGCTCAAAAGACCGGCCCTACCCCTTACGAGAACATGCGCACCATGCAACCGCTGGCTGGTCCGCCGGCGCCGTCACAGCCGCCTGCACCAGCGGTGACAGCGCCAACTGACCCTGCTATACTATCCCTGGCGAACAACGACGATCTCAACGTGTCGACGTTGGCCCGCGAGGCGCGCAAGGCCAAGGGCGACGAGTCCGGAGGCGAAGTTGTCATTCCGTTACATTAAAGGCCTTTCGGGCTATCGATTATGAAACAAAGGTGGGTTATTTAAATGGATCCTTCGGCACCATACCAACCAGGCGCTAACCCGGCTGTGACACCGACCGGTATGCCCGCGCCTGCCGCTCCCCAGGCTGGCGCGCAGGCAGTGCCGGTTTACGACGCCCAGCCGCTGCCTTTGCCGCCTCCGCCCCAGGCCTACGCTCCCACCCAGGCGCCGTTAATCCCCGGCCAGTCCATACCGCCTGTCGGCGGCGCGCAACCGCTAACCGTAGGCGATCCCAACCAGCCTACCGCCAAGCCAACGGCCAAGCCTAATAGCACCCAGAACTCGTTGCAGATTGCCGAAGTCCGCGACGGCATCGTCATTATGAACGACGGCTCATTCCGTTCGGTGGTTATGGTCAAAAGCATCAACTTTGACCTGATGAGCCCCCAGGAGCAGGAGTCTGTGGAGTATGCCTATCAGGGCTTTTTGAACTCGCTGTATTTCCCTATCCAGATTTTCCTGCGTTCGGCTAAAGTCGACCTTAGGCCTTACATAGAGAAGCTCGACAAGATCCGTACCGAGCACGACAATATGTTGCTGGCGCTGTTAATGGAAGACTATATCGGCTATATAGACGCCCTCAGCCAGCAGACCAACATCATGGACAAGAAGTTCTACGTGGTCATACCGTTTTTCCCAGCCGTCGACGTCCAAAAGGGCATTGAACAAAGCAAGAATTTCATCACCGGGCTGGGCGGACTGTTGAGGCCCAAGGAACAGCATGTGATTATTAACGAAGCCGACTTGGAAAACGCCAAAACCGAGCTGCGCAACCGCGTCCAGGCAACGCTGGCCGGACTACTGCAGTGCGGCATCCAGGGCCTGCCGCTCGACACCCAGGAATTGATCGAACTCTACTACGACACCTACAACCCCGACACCGCCACCCGCCAGGAAATCAAAGATTTCAGCGGCCTGACGGCTGATGTTATTACCAAGGGCGACGGCAGTGCGCCGCAAGCCCACTTGCAAAGGGAGTTGCAGTAATGTTCGGGCGCAAAAAGCAGGCGCCGCTCGACCCGGTAGCCATCGCCCAGGCCCAGCGGGCCCGCGAAGAACAGGAAGTCCAGAGCGCCTTCCAGAAGGGCATCACGGCACTGCGCGACTTCGTAGCTCCCAGCTCTCTGGAGTTCAGCAATACGCACTTCCAGCTCGGCACCCGCTACGCCCGCACCTACTACGTTTACGGTTACCCTCGGCAGGTTTATACCGGCTGGTTGAGCAGTATGGTTAATCTCGACGAAGTTATCGACCTGAGCATGTTCATTTACCCGGTGGAGAGCCAGGTGGTGCTGGAAAACCTGCGCAAGAAAGTTACCCAGCTCGAGGCCGGCATCCAGATCGACGCCGAAAAGGGCCGGGTGCGCGACCCGGGCAAACAGGCCGCTATTCTAGACGCCGAGGAGATTCGCGACAAACTCCAGGTCGGTGAGGAACGCTTCTTCCGCTTTGGCCTGTACTTCACGATTTACGCCGGCTCGCTGGAGGAACTGGAGTTTATCAGCCACAAGGTCGAATCGATGCTCGGCCAGCAGTTGGTTTACAGCAAACCGGCCACCAGCCAGCAAGAGCAGGGGCTGAACAGCACCGTACCGCAATTGGTCGACCAATTGCAGATCCGCCGCAACATGAGCACCGGCGCTCTTTCCACCAGTTTTCCGTTCACCAGCGCCGATTTGACTCAAGACAACGGGATTCTTTACGGCATTAACATGCATAACTCCGGCCTGGTCATTTTTGACCGTTTTAGCCTGGAAAACGGTAACTCGGTGGTCTTCGCTAAGTCCGGCGCCGGCAAATCATTTTCGGTCAAGCTGGAAGCCCTGCGCAGTATGATGTTCGGCACCGAAATCTTCATCATCGACCCCGAAAACGAGTACGAGCGCATGAGCGAAGCCGTTGGCGGCGCTTACGTGCGGTTGAGCCTGAATTCGGCCACACGTATCAATCCTTTCGACCTGCCTAAAGTGGTCGACGCCGAGGAGGCCGACAACGCCCTGCGCAGTAACCTGATTACCCTGCACGGCCTGCTGAGACTGATGATGGGCGGCGCCCAGATACAGATGCAAGGCCAGGGTGGCGCCACCATGCCGGCGCTGGCGCCGAGCGAAGAGGCCGACCTGGACGCCGGCCTGATCGAAACCTACGCCAAGGCCGGCATTACCAACGACCCGCTGACCCACACCGGCACGCCGCCGACCATAGCCGACTTATATGACACATTACTACACATGGGCGGCACCGGCCCCCAACTCGCCCAACGCCTGCGCAAGTACACTACCGGCACTTTCGCCGGCATTTTCTCCCAGCAGAGCAACGTCGATATTAACAACCCTTTGGTGGTCTTTAACCTGCGCGATTTGGAAGACGAATTGCGGCCGGTCGCCATGTACATCGTGCTGAATTACATCTGGAACAAGACCAAAACCGACCAGAAACGACGCTTATTAATCGTCGACGAGGCCTGGCAGTTAATGAAATACGAGGACTCGGCCAACTTTATGTTCAGCCTGGCCAAGCGGGCCCGCAAATACAACCTGGGCATTACCACCATTAGCCAGGACGTCGAGGACTTCATGGGCTCTCGCATGGGCCGGGCCATCGTGGCCAACTCCAGCATGCAGTTCCTGCTCAAGCAGTCACCCAGCGCTGTTGACGTATTAGCCGATGTTTTCAAGCTGACCAGCGAAGAAAAGAAGCGGCTTAGCCAGTTTCCGGTCGGACAAGGGCTGTTTTTTGCCGGCCAAAGCCACGTTCACTTGCAGGTCATCGCCAGCCCGACCGAAATGGGTCTGATCACCACCAACCCCGAGCAAGTACAGCAGATCGAAGCCGACGCCGCCAGCGGCGAGCTCAATCAGCCGGCCGGCACCATCGACTTGAGCAACCGGCTAACCCCCGGAAGCGCGTAACCCCTGGTGGTGGGGTATAATAAAACCATAAGGTTTTAGGTAACAAACATGGCACTAAGAACGCCCTATGACGAAAAGGCCGACGAGGAATACGCGCCCGGTCCGGGGCATGATCGGGCCTCAGGCAGGCGCGGCGGGCCGGACAGCCAGACTACGCCCGCTGGAGACCCATTTGACCCCCGCGGCGATCTACAAGACAAAGAAACAGGTGGCGGGCGGTCCTCCAGTACCAGCACTGGTAAGACGCCTTTTAGTTACAACCCCAAAGGCGATACCCCCAAGGCCAATGACCTGAAAGACCGCGAGGAATCGCCCGGCGAAGATAGTGATGATGATAAGGGGGGCTTCTTTAATGCCTCGCCGAACTCAAGTTCGACATCCAAGCGGCGCGTAAGATTCACCAAGCGGCGCGCCGCGGTTGGCGGCGGAATTACTGCCATGGTTATCGCTGGAGTTGTCGGCATTTCAAGTATTGTTCAAGGCCCTTTTCAGCTTGTGCACCTTGGTGAGATTCTTAAGAAGAATCTATTCGGAACCGAGCAGTCAACAGCTAGCCGAACTAAGGGGCTTTTCCGATACGCCCGATCCGGTGAGTACGGCGAAACCAGGCTCGGCTCGGTAGGCAGCAAATTCTTCCATAAGTACATTGATCAGCTTAAGGAAATCGGCGTCGAGTTCCAGACCGGTAGCGGTAGCGTGCTCCAATCCGCGACCATCGACACGGGCAAACTGGCAGAGAAATATCCCGAGCTGAAGGGCATGACGCCCGACGAGGCCCGATCATTCTTGGCCGAGAAATTCCCCAGCTTATCTATAGACCAGCTACAACACGTTAGTCCGAGCGGTGTTTCCGGCGGACACATATTCGAAGTTGATGCGCGCGACTTTAGCGTTAAGGATTCGCTGGGCCTTATAAGTGACAGTGGGGCCCAGTTAGGTAGCGGCAAGACGATTACGGCCATTAAGATGAGGCCCCTTGCCAAATTTTTTAACCTGCCCTCTTTGTGGCACCCTGAGCAACGCGCTCTCGCCAAAAAAGTAAACGCCTACTTCACTAAGGCCGACAGAGCAAAGACAGTAAAAGAAGAAGCCAAGGCACTCGAACCACCCGATTCCGGCAAGCTCGCGCTTGCCAAAGAAAATCTAAAGAGCCGTCTGGACGGCAACGAAGGCAAGCTGTCCGCCGCGCTCCTGGCCTCGGCCGGAGTATGTATCGTCAGGGATGTAGCCGATGACGTACCGACGGTTAACCGCGGCGCGATCGTTGTGCCGGCGGCAATTAAAGCAACGAGTAAGGAGGCGCTGGCGTCGCAAGCTCAGTCCGGCAACGACATCACTATAAGACAGGCGGGAGCCCAAGCCGAAAGCCTGGTGGACGCCAACGGCAAGAGTATATGGGCGGCCAAGGCGCTCACGGCAACTTATGATCCAACCACCCAAACCGGCCAAGACATTCCTCCCGAGTATCAGCAGGCTTTTTCGAAAGATACGACAGCGCAAACCATAAAATCAACTGTAGGCGGAGGCTCAATCGGCGGCTTGCTATGTAGCCCTTTCGGCCAGGTTATCCAGATAGCCGGATCGATTACTTTGCTCCTGGCCGGCCCGTTTACCGGCGGTGCCAGCTGGGGCATAGCCGCCGCAAGAGCGGGGGCCGGTGTTGCCGCTACATCCGGTGTCATAGGCCTGCTCAAGAGTCAGTTGGTCGACAAGCTAAAGAATAATTCCGTAGTCCCGGATGTCTTGTCTGGGCCACTTGGCGGCAACCTGCTGGCGTTTGGCGCCCGGGAGTCTTCCAATATAGGCGCCCGCGCCTCAGGGGGCGTAGAATTAAGTTCGACACAAAGCGCGGCGTTGGACAGACAAGAGTTCGTAGCCAGCCAGCAGGATTACAAAAACAAATCGTTCTTCGCGCAAATGTTTGATATCAATGATTACCGCACACCGGCGGCAAAACTAGCCGATTCGCTCGACTCCGTTTCCACGAAAAATTTGAATAACATGGCAACCAGTTTCTTAAATATCGGTAGCGTTCTGCCGCATTTGTTTTCAAGCCTGGCGCCAAAGGCCCACGCGGCCAATCAGCCATACGACTGGGCGTACCCCAGGTACGGCATACCCGACGAGCTTCTTAATGACCCCGCGCTGGCAGATCCTTACGACAACGCCGATAAAGTCGCAGTCTTGCTCGACAGCGGCCTGGGCGGCTATGCCGACAGGGCCAAAACCTGTTTCGGAGTTGATATTGCTAAGGGCGCCGACGGCTGGCAGGTAACAGACGATCCTGCTATGGCCGGGAGTGGTGGCGTTAACCCAAATGACAGTAGCTACGCGGACGCCCAGCCTCACTGCAATGACTTGAGCGACCCAAATTGGAAGCGAATGATTCTCTTTGTGTTTGATTCTCGAACGATGGACGCGATTGACTGCTACCAAGGCGATAGTGCGTCCTCCGACCAATCGTGTAGCAATGTCGGCTACACGCCCGCCGCCGACACCAGCACCCAGTCAAGTCCCAGCTCGGTGGCGGCCGTCAGTTTTAAAATCGGCACCTACAACCTGCTGGGAGCCAGCCACACCGACCCGGGTGGCGATACGCAGGCCTACGACAGCTACGACGTCCGAATGACCAGGGCGGTCAAGATCATGAAGGATAATGGTTTCGAGGTCGCCGGCCTACAGGAGCTAGAAAGCAAACAACGTACAAAGTTGTTACAGTTGGCGGGCGATACTTATGACATTTACCCGACTACCGATATTACCACCAACCGCTTTTCGGAAAACTCTATCATATGGGACAAATCCAAGTTCAGCCTTGAGGAGGGCGGTAAAACCACCATCGCCTACAACGCCACTTTGGATAGGGATATCCCCTGGGTCAAGCTCAAAGATAAGGGCAGTGGACAGACTTTTTATGTCTTCAACACCCACGACCCGGTGAATAAGGTAAATGCCGATTTCAGGGTAAAGGACGCCAGGATTCACCTGACCGATCTCGAAGGCAAGTTACAAACCGGCTCACCCGTCTTCATGACCGGCGACTTTAACTCATCGTATTCGGTAACCAGCGACGACTTGAGCGACCGCTCGTTGTTAACGTATTGCATTTTGACTTCAACCGGTAAGATCAAGGATTCATACGACGCTTTTAAGGGTAGGGACGGCGCCTGTCCGACTACCGACCTCAACGCTATAGACCACGTTTACCTGAGCAACGACGTGTCGGTCAGTTCCTGGGATCACATTAGCGACGTATCGGACAAAAAGGCCAGGGCCTCCGACCACGCGCCGGTTATAGCCAGCGTTAGCTTCGGCGGCGGTCTGGCGTCCGGTACCGCCAAGGATCTGGCCGCCCAGCTACTACCTTACATACAGCAGGGTAAGATTTCTTGCAATGGCGGCGAGTCTCACGATTGTTCGGACATCCAGAATACCGCAACGGGCACCAGCATTCGCGGCGGCAAGGGCTGTATGGTTGACTCGCTTCAGCCAGGGTTATTAGGCCTTCTGTTAGGAGTAGCAAAAGCCGGGCATACTGTCATCCTATCGGCTCTTTGTAGCGACCACTACAATGACGGTCTCCGCGGTCACGCCGGTGGGCGAGCGGCCGATTTTAATTACGTTGAGGGGGTATTCCTGGGGGAAGGGGAGGATGCCCAAGGCACGGTTCCCTGGACGGCACAGGGCGCGGTTGGGCAAAAGAAAACTCAGGTCGATCAAAAACTGCTACAAGACGTAGCTTCATTTATGCCAAAGAGTACTGGCTTTGGGCAGACGCAATGCCATGCTGGCTTCTCATTCCTAAGCGGCTTCAAGACTTTCCCTGACGGCTGCCATCACCAACACATCCAGGTGGAAACATGACAAAAAAATTAATAAACATAGACCTGTCCATGAAGCGAGTGTCAGCAGTACTTATGCTGGCAATAATTGTTAGCGGTGTGGTTTTACAATCTGTCAGCGCGCTTTCAGCGGCCCAAAAAGCCCTATTCCAAGAAAACATCAACTACTTCGACGTCGATACCTGCTCAACCAACGCCCCTACTCCACCAGGCGTGGCAAACAACAAAATATACGTGATCGGCGACTCATTGACCGTTGGTATGCGCGATAAAGGTAACCTTAAAGCCAAGCTTACCAACGGCGGCTGGAGTGTTAATAAAGATAATGGTATCGAAGCCACGACCAGCATTAACATCCCAGACTCAATCCCCAAGCTAAAAGCCGATACCGGGCATGCCGTCAGCGACGCCGGTACGGTCGTAGTTGGTCTGGGCACCAACCCGGTAGGCGGCGGCTCGGCCAATGATGTCGAAAGCATGATCAGCGCTATTAATGACACAAGCCCTGACGCCCAGATTGTTTGGATTAACGCCTATGGCACTCAACAGGATTATTCTGGTTTTAACACAGTCCTTAACAATCATGTCGGCACAGGCAAGGGCAAAATCACCAAGGTACTTGATTGGGCCCAGGAAGCCAAAGCCAACGCCGGCACCTATGATCTGGCCAGTGGTGGCGGAATTCACACCTCGCCGTCCGGGTATATAAAGCGGTCGGAATGGGTGGTTCAGAGCCTAGGAGCCGTGCCCGGTGCGACTACTGCCCAGTCTTCGAATAGCCTGACATGCTGCCCATCGGCCTCGGCTCAATCAACTCAGCTGATTGGCAACGGGCCAGGTGAACAAGTGTTTAACTACTTCATTCAGCAGGGGCTATCTAACGATTCGGCGGCGGCGTCTACAGGTAACCTGCAGCTGGAATCGGCCAACTGGGGGTATATAAACAAGTGGGGCGGCGGCGGTGGGAACTATTACGGGCTTGCTCAGTGGTCCCGGAATGATCGCTATCCAAAACTGGTTAATTTCTCTGGTGGCAACGCGAACCCTTCGCTTGCACAGCAACTGGCGTTTGTTTGGCACGAACTAACCACTGTCTCTAGCTACAAGCCCACTTTGGACATACTCAGAAGCAACGCTAGCCTGAGAGACAAAACGCTTAGTTGGGCGCGTGTTTATGAGGGCGCCGTGAATGCGGACGGCTCGCTACAAATGCCGGAACAAAGGGTTGCGTATGCAACCGCCTGGGCAAACAAGCCCGGTGGTGGAGCCGGAGCAGGTACCGCAAGCACCGTAGACCCCAGTGGCGCGACCGGTGATGGTTGTAGCGGTTCCACAGGTGGTAGCACCGTCGGTTATACCAATCCATTCCCGGGTGGTTGGAAGCCGGGCCGGCTGGATATGGGCTACGACGGGACATTTACCGGCCAGATTGTTGCGCCATTTTCAGGCACGATCACTTACGCCACCAAATCATTCTCAAACTGGGGTGGATATATCGAAATTAAGGCTGATAAACAGCCAAGCGGCTTGCCGACCTCTACGCTGTATTTTGCAGAAGGCGTGGCGCCCGCAGCCGGGATCGCAAATAACAAACATGTAGACGTAGGCACTCCTATCGCCGATGCTTTCACTACTGGCGCCCAGGCAGGCGTTCCGGGCAACATTGAATTTGGGGTGGCTCAGGATGGACCCGTCGGCTCGCCAAGCGATACCTACACCAAGGTTCCGGGGAACGGCAGCGCCAAGGCCGTCCAAAGCGTACTGGATTTTGCCAAATGGGTCGAGCAGGTATTGAACGTCGCCCCGCCTTCATCGACTGGTAATGCGGGTAGCCCATGAACAGCGGAATAGGGCTATACTCTAAGGGAGACTAAGCATGGATCAAGGACTCTTTCAATTTTTCAATAACAAGCGGGTCAGGCTGGCCCTGCTACTGGTTTTCGTTCTTTTGTTTGTGTACATTCTGGCTTCCTACTTGACCAGTGGGCATATTACAGTCAACACCAACGGCCCTAACAATGTTATATCCCTAATTAAAATTGACAAAAGCGGTAGACAAATAACCCTCAAGTATGGCCGAGGCACACAGCTAAAGGCGGCCGTCCCGGGCGGCAATTATGAGATCTCTGTTACTAACAAGTCTTCGGCAATCACAAAAAACATTGTCGTCAAAGCCCGGCATGGCAAAACGTACCAGCTAAACATTCCGCCGCCGGTAGAGCCTGTATCGGTTTTGCCGGTTGGGGCGCTTGGTTTGGCGGCCAACAGCCAACAATTGATTTACTTGGATGGCGCCACCAGTAATGTTTATCGCCTGGCTGGCAGCGGGGTGCCGGAAGCTACGGGGCCGGTCGCCCTAGACGCCGCCCAGTGGTCTGACACATCGCTTGGCGTTGGGCAAGACGTTAACGGCGACCTCTACGCTATAAGAGATGGTAGCGTTAGCCCGTTGCCTGTGCCGTTTAACTACGGGGCGGGTGTTCATGTGAGCTACTCGGTTAGTCCGTCTGGTTTGGTCTATGCGTCATCGGGTGGCGATATCTATGCCGGTCAGAATGGAGAAAATTTCCACAAAATTTTAACTGTTGCTTCTGCGCGGCCCAAACTATTTGCCGGGTCAAGCAAACTAGCTATTATAGTCTCTGCTGGCGACAATGGAGACCAAGACAGTGTCATCCTCGCCGACGTTACAGGGAAGAGACTTGCGTCAAAGACAATTAATGCAAGTTCTATTGCTTGGTCGCCAGACGGTGCCAGATTGGCGACAATAAGCGACTGGGGGGCAGGCGTAGTTTACGACGCTTCTTTCAACAAAGTGGCGGACCTTAGTAATAGTATAGGCAATATCATTTGGCTAAATAATTCGGCGCTGTTATACAACCAAGCACAAGATTTATGGGAGCATGATGTCGAACATGGAACATCGCAAATACTCTCAAGCGCACCCTTGGATGAGCAGATATCGGGCATATTTCTTAACGCGGATCGCTCAAGCGCTTTCCTCTCGGCCCAGTCTCAAAATACCCCGATTCTTTTGCGCGTCGGCCTAACCCGACAAACACGAGACGTCCCGCCTTACTATTCCGGGCTTGGTGTCTTCTTTCCCGCCCAGTCTAGTCAATGTAGTTTTAGTTACAGTAACTTTTTACGGCCGTTTATCGTGATAACGGCGTGGTCAAACACCGACACCTGCGCTGACGCAGCTAAGGAGGAGTTAAAAGCAGACCATCTACCGGTGAGTGATTTTACTATTGTTTTTGGCGCACCCGTCGACACTTAGCTTAGCGGGATGACGTTGGCTTTTTTGGCGAAGTTTTTGACCACCAGGTCGGCGTCGGTGGTAGTTATAAAGGTTTGGTAGGGTGCAAGGTAGTCGGTTAGGGCGTGGCGGCGTTTGCCGTCGAGTTCGCTGAAAACGTCGTCGAGCAGTAACAGCGGCGTGGTTTCGCGGGCGGCCTCAAGGATTTTTAGCTCGCAGATCTTAAGGGCCAGTACGGCGGTGCGCAGTTCGCCTCGTGATGCCGCCGCCCCGGCCGGGTGACCGTCAAAAGTCACCAGCAGGTCTTCGCGGTGCGGTCCGCTGCTGGTGAAGCCGCGCAGGCGATCATCGGCGAAACCATGCTCCAGTTTTTTGAGCAGTTGGCTCTCGTAGCTATCGACCGGCCAACGGCAATCATACGCCAGGTTAATCTTGGTTTTGGTTTGCGACAGCTGTTTATATAGGCCGGTGATCTCGGCATTGATTTGGCCGGTAAGTTCTTGCCGGGCCCGCACGATCTGGCCGGCCAGTTGGCTGAGGCGAACATCCCACGGAAAGACCTTTTGGCGCGAAGATTCGTGGGGGTGTTTCAGCAGGGCATTTCGCTGGGCCAGGGCCCGCCGGTATTGGCGCCTGATGGTGCCGTAGCCGGCCACGGTTTGTTCCAGCAGGTCGTCCAGGTAGTCGCGGCGAGCCTCGGGACTGGCCGTTAATAGCCTGAGATGGTTGGGCTCGAACAGCACTGCCGGTGTTTGGTGCCTTAGACTGAGCCTCTTGATTATTTTGCCATCGAGTTCAAAAGTCTTGGAAGGTTGTGGCTCGGCGACTATTTTGACGGTTCTTTGGGTATTGTCGCTGGTGTGGCCGTCCAGGCGGGCCCAGGGCCGTCCAAAACGGATCAATTCGCTGTCTTTAGCCCTGTACGAGCCCCCTCGCGCCAGTACCAGCACAGCCTCTAGTAGGTTGGTTTTGCCGCTGGCATTAGGCCCGACAATAATATTAACGCCCGGACTCAGTTCAAATGACTCGTCTTTATATGACCTGAAGTTCTGCAGGCGCAGGTCGGTAATCATGCCTGTATTGTAGCTGTTTAGCTCTTGAGGGGCATTATGACGTGGCGGTAGTCGAGGGAAGCAGGATCGCTCAGGAGGGTTGGCTCGAGCTTGCCGTTGAAGCCGAAAGTGACATCCTCGCCCGACATAACACCGAGCGCATCGAGCAAATATCGGGAGTTCACGGTGATGCTACCACTACCCTCGATTTTGGCGGTGGCCGTGGCGGTGTTTTCACCCAGTTGCGAGGCTACTGATCGAATGCTCATTTTGCCTTCGGTGCCGTCAACCTCGATCGTTACACTGCCGGCGCTCTCGCGGGCGAACAGGCTGGAAACTTTGGTGATATTTAATAGATCGGCGCGTTTCAGAGTTGCTTTAGTGGCAAACTTTTCTGGGATCAGTTTTTTGTAATCGGGATACTTGCCGTCCACCAGGCGTGTTACCAACTCGATGTCGCCTACTTGGAAGAGAACCTGCTGTTCGTCGTGGGTTACTTTTACTTCTTCATCACCATCACCAAGCACCCTAAGCAGATCGTGCATGGCGGAAGCCGGTATTAACAGATTCACGTCCTCTTTATTGGCGCCGAGTTCTTTTTCGGCCAGGCGGTAGCTATCGGTGGCGGCCATGTGCAACTTTCCGTTTGTGGTTTGAAGTAAAACACCGGTTAACACGGGCCGGGTTTCGTCGGCAGAAGCGGCGAAAACCACCTGTTGGAGGGCTTTTTTGAACAAACCGCCACCCACGGTCCAGCTCTTGCCTTTGGTGATGGCGGGCATTGCCGGGAAGTCATCGGCCAAAATACCATTAACAACGGATTGGTACTGGTCGGTGTTAACGTGCAGTTTGGTTTCTTTGAGATCCAGTTTGATAATACCTTCGGGTAGGCTACCGACAAAGTCCTGCATAAGGCGGGCTGGCACGGTTATAGAACCTTCTTCACCAACCTTAGCGCCGATGTAGTGGGTGATAGCGATATCCAGGTTGGTGGCTGACAAACTGAGGCGGTTATTGCTGGTTTTAACCAGTACGTTAGCTAGTATCGGCAGGGTGCCGCGGCTGTTAGCCACCCGGGCCACGGAATTAAGGGCTTTGTTTAGGTTCTCCTGGGTGACTTGAAGCTTCATTTATTTCTCCTAACTAATAACAATATTATTAATTAACTTAGTACTTGTTATAGGGCCTGTGGAAGGCGGGGATAACTCCACCCCTAACGGATTAAAAACACCTAAAATAGCCGTGGATAACAACCTGCTATAACTTGTATAAACAACCCGGTTTATAGACACCTGGAATTTACAACGACCGGCGCGTGTGAATAACCCGGCTATTTGCACACAGCTTTCCCCCGCAATCTCCACAGCCCGCCCACAAGTTGTCCACGGGCCGTTAAGCATAAAGATGCTCCTTGATTTCGGTGATAGCGCTGCGCAAATTGGCGTCGAGCTGGCTTTCATGGGCGATCTTGCGGACGGAGTGCATGGCCGTGGTGTGATCCTTGCGGCCCAGCTCGCGGGCGATCTTTGGATAGCTGAGCCTTAGCTCCTCGTGCAACATATACATGGCCACCTGGCGCGGCACCACAATGTCTTTGTCGCGCTTAGGGCCCAGCATATCCTCCAGCGGTATCTGGAAGTGGCGGGCGGTGCGTTCAATAATCTGCTTGGCGCTCAAATGCTTGGGACGGCTCTTATTAACGTTCAAAAGACTGGCCGCGATAGCCACCGTGGGTACCAGGCCGCGCACGTCGCACCAGGCCAGCAACTGGTTCAGGGCCCCTTCCAGCTCGCGGATGTTGGTCTGGCCACTGCCAGCCAGGTATTCCACTACTTCGGGGTCGAGCTCGTGGTTATGGCTCTCGGCCTTGGTTTGGATAATGGCGCAACGGGTCTCAAAGTCCGGCACCTGCATGTCGATCATCATGCCGCCCGTGAAGCGGGACTGTAGGCGGGCCTCCAGCATGGCGATTTCTTTGGGGGGTTTGTCGGAACTTAAGATAATCTGCCGGTTAACCTGGTGCAGGGAATTGAAGGTGTGAAAAAACTCTTCCTGCATCTTGTCTTTGCCGGCGATGAACTGGACGTCGTCAACGATCAGCACGTCGGCCGAGCGGTAATAATTGGCGAACTTCGCGGTATTGCGGGCGCGCAGGGCCTGCACGAACTCGCGCACGAACTGCTCGGTGGCAATATATAAAACATTGGCGTCGGGGTTGCGAGCTTTTATGGCGTTGCCGACCCCCTGGATAAGGTGGGTTTTGCCGATACCGACGCCGCCGTGCAGGTAAAGCGGGTTGAAGTTATACTTGGTGCCCGGATTCTCGACAATCGCCTGGCAGGCCGCGAATGCCACCTCGTTGCCGTCGCCAACTACGAAGTTATCAAGCGTGTAGCGTTCGTTCAGGCCCTGGCGGAGGCTGTGGTCGACGCCGTCGTTCGAAGCAGGCGAGGTCTGGCTCACCCCGAGTTGGGCCGTCTGCCCGGCCTCGGCGGAAGGGTCGTCGACACGCACTGCCGGTTCGGCGCCGCGCCGCTGGGAAGACGTTAACATGCGGTATTCGACGGTGCCGACTTCTACGCCCTGTTTTTTGAGCGTTGAAACCACCAGGTCGCCGTATTTTTTCTCGAGGTGTTGCTTAATAAATGGATTCGTGACGCCTATAACCAGCAAGCCGTCTTCGTTTTTTATAAGGGAAGTGTTCTTAAAATAGGTAATAAAGTTGCCCCGTGAAAGCGAGACTTCAATCTCTCCCAAAACCGCTTGCCAGATCCTGTCCTGTTGCATTTGTCCCCTCTAGTAGAACCTAACTATACCCGACCGGCCAATAGTTTTCC
>CAYUNY010000004.1:0-19709 GCA_964446315.1 uncultured Candidatus Saccharibacteria bacterium | reverse complement strand
TTTGCGAGAACGTCCAGGCGGCTCATTTGCAGTCCGACCGCATTCGTGGCGAGTTATTCGAACAGCCGCGTTATGACAAGCAGGAAAACGGCATCGTTAACCACCTGATGGACTACATGACCGAGGAATTCCTGGCAGCCGGCTTAAGCGTGGCCTACGACGCCAATGCCATCCGTAGCGGCCAGAGGCGGGCGCTTTACGAGATGGCTCACCGCTACCGTGCCAAGCCCTTGCTGGTGTGGTTCCAGATGGACCAGGAAACCGCTTTCACCCGTAACGTTAAGCGTGACCGGCGCCGCGCCGATGACAAATACGCCGCACAGTGGGACCGTACCACTTTCGACGCCCTCACCGCCCGCATGCAAAATCCCGGCGCTAGTGAGGACTACGTGGTCGTTAGCGGCAAGCACCTGTTTAACATGCAACAAAGCGCCGTGGTGGGCAAACTCCGGTCAGAAGGCGTGCTCGGCAGTAACGATGCAAGCTCCCGGGTTATTAAACCGGGCCTGGTTAACCTGGTACCCAAGCACCCCGGCCGGGTCGACATAAGCCGCCGCAACATTGCGATTCGCTAAACGGAGACGGTATGGCCGGCAAGGATTTTAAACTATCTAGCGGGCTTTTAATCACTGTTCACAAGCGCCGCACAAACCGGAATCTTCGCTTAACAATAGGCGCCGGCGGCGAGGTGCGGGTCAGCATTCCAGCCTGGGCTCCGTACAAAGCCGGCGTCGATTTTGCCAACTCGCGGCAAGATTGGATCGTTTCCCGGCAACGCCCGGCCGCCTACCTTAAGGATGGCCAGGCGGTCGGCAAGGCCCACCGACTATTGTTACTGCCGGTCGTAACGAACAAAGCCAGCGGCCGTGTATCCGACGGCTCCGTGACGGTGCGCTACCCGCTGGACCTCGAACCGACCAGTCCCGACGTGCAGAAAGCCGCCCGCCAGGCCGCCGAACGGGCTTTGCGCAGTCAGGCCCGGCAATTACTGCCGCAAAGGTTGGCAGTCCTGGCCGCCTCCCACGGTTTCAAATATGGCAAAGTGTCGGTTAAACGCCTGAAAAGCCGCTGGGGCAGTTGCGACCAGCATGGCAACATAGTACTCAATATCTTTCTGATGCAATTACCCTGGGACCTGGTGGATTACGTGCTACTGCACGAATTGGTTCACACGGCGGTGCTGAAACACGGGCCGGACTTCTGGCAGGCTATGGATGAGGTTCTGCCCGACGCCAAGGCACGGCGCCGCCGCCTGCACGATTTTCACCCCGTTCTCGATAGCTAGCCCATAACGCTTATGGCATAATGTCGGTATGCCGTTTAAGTCGCCGACCAGCGAGCAACTGGAGCACGAACGACTCACCAGCCTTATCAACAGCATGGCCGACGCCGTCATTGCCGTCGACCAGGAGGTGAAAGTCGTGCTTTATAACGCCGCCGCCCTAAACATCTTGGACGTTAACACCATCAGAAGCGGCAGTGCCCTGAGCCGGTTGTTCAAGCCAATCGACCGCGATAATCAGCCGCGCGACGTCACGGCCATGGTCAAAGCCGCCAAACTGCCAGTAACCAGCCGCGACCTGCGGTTGGAGTACGCCGACGGCAGTCTGGTCAATCTTTATGTCAGCATAGCGCCCGTCCACCTGGGCTATGCTAACAGGGGCGAACAGGGCTACGTTATATTACTGCGCGACATCACCCGCGAAAAATCGCTAGAGGAAGAGCGAGACGAATTCATAAGCGTTGTCAGCCACGAGCTAAGAACGCCGATCGCCATCGCTGAGGGCAATATCAGCAACGCCGAGTTTATTGCCGGCAAAGGCGGCGACCCTGAGGCAATTAAAAAGTCGCTTAAAGACGCCCACGACCAGGTGCTATTCCTCGGCGACATGATTAACGACCTGTCGACGCTTAGCCGGGCCGAACGCGGCAAACTGCAGTTCAACGCTGAACCCATCAATGTAAAAGAACTAGTCGAGGAGCTCACTTCCAGCTATCAAAAAGAAGCCGCCAAGAAGGGTCTGGAATTCAAGACAGAACTGGATCCGGCCGCTAAGACACTTAGCTCCAGCCAGCTGTATGTGCGCGAAATCCTGCAGAATTTTATAACCAATTCGCTTAAATATACCCACGAGGGCAAGGTCAGCTTGGCGGTTAAAAGTGACTCCAAAGGCATTCGTTTTATTGTCAGCGATACGGGCATCGGCATCAGTAAGAGCGACCAGGAAAGAGTCTTCGACAAGTTCTTTCGCAGTGAAGACTACCGCACCCGCCAGGCCAACGGCACAGGCTTAGGCCTGTACGTAACCATGAAGCTGGCCCGCCTGATACACGCCGAAATTGACTTGCAGAGCGAGCTCAACAAAGGCTCGGCCTTCACGGTGTTTATACCTAATTTGGATTGATGCGCATGACCGGTATGCAAACGTTGCGGCCCTTCCAGATAACTTCGCCGAATTCGTATTGCCACATCGAATAGTTGAGCAACCAGACGTCATAAATCGCGGCTATCGGCAGTACAACCAAGCCGCGCAAAACGAAGCGCCGATAGGTTATATTTATGATTTCGCTATGTGCCAGCGTGGTGATTACGAAAACCGCTCCCGATAATGCGGCCAAAGTCCAGAATTGCGTGGCGGCGGCTATTAGCATGCCTATGAGCGGCCAAACGAATAAGGCCAGTTCGGCCAGACTGACCAGCGCCACTAATTCGGGCCGGCGGTGCAGTTGGGGGTATCGCATACGCACTGAGGTGTCTTGCTGGTCTTTGGCGGCCTTATGGCTGGTGATGCCAACGGCCTGATCGGCCTGCAGGAACAGATAGCCTTTGCCGCTGGCGGCGCAGTATCGGGCCAGATAACCCTCGGGCAGAATACTGCGCTTGACGGCCGCGAATCCGCCGGCTTTTCGCAAAGCCTCATGCTTAATGAGCCAGCAAGTGCTCAGTACAGGCGGCCTTCTTACCAGGTGGCGCGGCAATCCGACCTCCCAGGCGTAACGGTTGGGCTGAATCAGTAACTGCCGCAAACCCAAGCGCCTTTTGGGAACATTGCGCGGCATAAGGCTCAGCATGGTCTTGTCTTGTTGTAGGAGCATGGCCACCAGTGTGGTGAGGCTGTCCGGCTCAAAGCGCGCGTCCACCCCGCAAAACAACAGCAAATCCCCGTTGGCCTGTTCAGCGAGCTGGCGGTAGGCGAAATTTTTGGCCAGCCAGCCCGTTGGCGGAACCTTGCCGGATACAAAGCGCACGCCGTTCTGCGCGAAGGCTTTGATAATAGCCGGGGTCTGTTTATTTTGCGAGCAATCATCAAGCACCAGAATCTCCAGTTTAGGATACGTGCTGGCAGACAGTGACTGCAAACAGGCCTCCAGGTCATTGGTTTCGTTGCGGGCCGGAATAGCGACCGTCAGCGTAGGCAGGCTATGGTCGGTTTGAGGGTTTAGTTCAACAGGCGCCGTTTTGCGTAGGTTCCTGGCAGTGGAAACCATAACCAGGCATGCGCCACCCAGTTGCAGGCCGGCTAGTACGTAAAGGCAGGTCATAACACTGATATGGCCTGCCGATATTAGCCGATACACGAGGTAAACAACCAGCTGTAGGCCGCCGAGCCATAAAAAAGTGCGCAGTGAGGAGCGCCGTAGGTAATCGGCCTGCATCCGGTGTTTGACCAAACGCAACAGATTGATCAGCTGGTAAAGGCCCAAGACACCTATTAATAAAAGCGTAAGCGACATCCTTAAACTATAACAAACGAACTTGACCCCAGGCCCCTAAATTGATAAGCTTGACACAGTCGCCTACAGATTATTGTAGGCTTTTTAATTTTAAGAGGAACGGCCAGTATGGCAGACGAGCCGGTTAAGGCAAACAAGAAACGCCGGGTGCGTAACCCGGAGACTTTCCGTGAACGCGCCGTCAAGGCCGGCGAAGAGCCCGAGGAAACCAGTTCTGCCTACAAATTGAAGCGAGGCGTCGGCAAGATCGTCAACCCCGTGGCCAAGCCGGTCAGAAAAGGCCTGGGCAAAGTTTTCAACCGCAAGCCGTTCAGCTGGTTTAAGAAGCCTTTACGGCTGATCGGCCGCATACTTCTTCCGGTTTACCTTCGCAATAGCTGGCGTGAACTGCGCAAGGTTCACTGGCCCAGCCGCCGCGAAAGCTTCCGCCTGACCTTCGCCGTATTGCTTTTCGCCCTGGTGTTCGGCGCCGTTATCGCTGTTGTCGACTTCGGTCTCGATAAGATATTCCGCAACGTACTATTAAAGTAATTAACTGAGAGAATTATGAATAACAAACGATACGACACAAGCAAGCAATGGTACGCCATTCATACCTATAGCGGCTACGAAGAAAAGGTCGCCGAGAGCATCCGCCAGCGCGCCGAAAGCCTTGACATGAAAGACAAGATCTTCGAAGTGCTAGTCCCCAAAGAGAAGATGATCGAGATTAAGAACGGCAAGCGCCGCGTGGTCGAAAAGCGCATCTTCCAGGGCTACGTGCTGGTGCACATGAAACTGAGCGAAGACGCCTGGTACATTGTTCGCAACACGCCCTCGGTAACTGGCTTCGTTGGTAGCGGCACAGATCCAACGCCTATCGAAACAGATGAAATCGAAAAAATCCAGAAGCGCATGGGCCTCGAACAGCCTAAACACAAGATCGACTTCGCCATCGGCGAGGTGGTCAACATCATCGACGGGCCGTTCAAGGGCTTCGACGGCTCTATCAACGAAATCGACGCCGCCAAGGGCAAACTCAAGGTGCTGGTCAACATGTTCGGCCGCGAAACCCCTGTGGAACTTGACGGTCTGCAAGTTAAACGCGTCTAACAGCAACCAACAACTGCTTTGACACATACGCAGTAATATGGTAATATACTTTGTATGCGTTTTAGGCCGGCGGTAATAAAACACGATACATCAGGTGCACGATCTGGTGTGTGGCTTCCCGAGAGGTTGCAGAACCGACCAGCTATACGAGAGGGCGACAGCTATACTGAAATTCAAGTAGATGGACAGCGCAGAGTTGCCGTCGCGTCAGCCGTACAAATGACTGCTGAGTTCACGTCCGGCCTTGATAGACGCGCCCAACTCGGTCACGATTGCGGGGTATTCGCATTGGCGTGCGAGAGCGGTGATAGTCTTGACGGCGTCCGCTTTGGCCGCGCAGTTTCCAAAGGTGTTCGGATAGGCCACAAAACTTATATAGGCAGTCCGACGGATGAACCGGAAATCAGAGGCGGTGACATAATCTTGACAACCAATATGGAGCCAACTGACCCCTTAGAGGCAGATTATACCGGCCACCTTATGGTTAGGGCTACAGTGGACGAAGGCCAACCTCTTTACTTATCTAAATTCGGGTCCGGCCCAGTCGCCTTGTCAACGCTTGAAGCCAGCTTAAGGTTTTACCCGGCGACTGCGATCCTGCTGGTCAGCGGTCTTCAGCCAATTGAAGTTCCTGGCCTAGAACAAACTTAGATGTAATGCTCATCCTCGTCATACAACGTTGACACGGATCCACCGGTGGCAATTTCTTTGAGGGCATTTGCAACCATGCCTGCCACCGATATAACTTTCAGCTGGCTTCCCAGCTCGTGTTGTGCCCCGTTCAACGGGATGGTGTCTGTGACAATGATTTGCTTGATAGGTGAGGCTTTTAAGAGTTCCACGGCCGGCCCGGAAAACCAACCGTGCGTAGCGGCGACGTATATATTCTCGGCGCCAGAGTTGCGGAGAACATCGGCGGCAGTGCCAATGGTACCTGCGGTGTCAATCATATCGTCGATCAGAAAGCAGGTTCGGCCATCCACGCCGTCAACTGAGGGTTGACGTGTGATTTTCGCTAAGTCGCCAGAGCCCATACTTTTCTTTTTTGGTATTTGTATAGAATCAATACCTAGCTTTGCGGCGTACGCCTCCGCACGTTTAGACCGGCCCTCGTCCGGAGCAACCATCACGTAATCATCTTCGTTACCAGTCATACGTGCGGCCAGCTCGGCCGATAACAGCGGTAAGGTGGGTAGGTGGTCATGCGGGCCGTCGAAAATAGCTAGCGACTGAGGCGTATGAAGGTCAACAGTCACGATTCGTGACGCGCCTACCATATGCATAGCCCGTAAGGTAACCGCGATCGAAACGGATTCACGGCCTCTTGACTTCTTATCCTGTCTCGCGCCTGCAAGGTTGGGCGATACAGCCGTTATTGAGTCGGCTGACGCCAATTTCGCGGCATATATCATCTCTAGGTGCTGGTGGAAAGAGTCACTCACCGAGCGGCCGTTAGCGGGTGCATGTGGCTGTATAACCATTACATGCTTTCCGCGCACCGACTCTTCGTAACGCACGTAGGGTTCGCCATTAGGGTGTTGCCTTAGCTCTACCGGGCCTAGCGCCATTCCCATGTTTTGAGCAATAGCAGTAGCAAGCTCAGGGTGGGTATCGCCACTGGCTAAGAACAAGCCTTCCTTCTGCTGATTGCTTAACTGCATAAACTACCTGACATTTAATTGATTTTAACATATATATGATTTCTTGTCTAGAGGTAGTCGCTCTGGACAACAGAGGTTGTTTTTGCTACACTGGTTCGGTTACGCACTTCTGTCTTAATGCTTCAAATTAATTAAGAAAGGGAAGGAGAGGCTTGAGCGCCGCTCGCCTCGCAAAATTCTATGGCAAAAGTAGTTAAAGCTAATTTAAAGATGAAGATCCGCGGCGGCCAGGCCAGCGCGGCTCCGCCTGTCGGCAGCACCCTCGGCCAGTACGGTGTTAACATGATGGATTTTATCCAGCCGTTTAACGACGCCACCAAAGATATGCAAGGCCAGGAAGTCACAGCCCACATCGTTATCTATGATGACCGCAGTATGGACTTTCGTGTGGTCGGCTTACCAACCGACGATCGTATCCGCAAAGAACTTGGCATCCAAAAGGGTTCCGGCCGCCCCAACAGCGAAAAGATCGAAAAGAAGCTCAGCCAGGCCCAGCTAACTAAAATAGCCGAAGAAAAGGCCGCCGACATGAACACCGACGACGTCGAAGCTATCAAGAAGATGGTCGCCGGCACCGCCCGTAGCATGGGCGTGGAGGTCGAAGGCTAAGATGGCATACGATGAATCGCGGTTAGCAATAATCAAAGGTGTAGCTCATGAGTTGCCTTCAGGCCACATCTCAAACACAGGTATGGCAGACAGAATGGACGGCGTAGCCAACCCGCCGGCCGTTTCATGAAATTGTTAAGGGTGCCGATTTAAGAAGTTAATTTGTGGGAGGCCGAGCAGGCCGCTAACACCACGAAAGGAAATTTATGCCCACCACCAAGAAAGATTTATTAGAAAAAGCCAAAGAGCTTGGCATTGAAGTTGACGCTAAGAGCACCATGCCGCAGATCCGCGAACTGATCGCGGCCCAGGAAAAGCCGGCCAAAGTCACCGAGAAGCCTGAGACTAATGAAGAGGAAGAGCCTAAACTGGCTAAGGCCGGCAAACACAGCGCCAAAGCCCTTCGCGAAGAGGCCGAGAAAGAGGCCAAAGATGCCCGCAAAGCCTCGGTCGAAACCGCCGAAGACAAGCCAAAAACGGTTGTGGTCCCTAATCGTCCACGCGTAGAACGCCGCAGCAAGCATTTCCGTAAGAGCGCGGAACAAATCGACCGCTCTAAGACCTATGGCGTTGAAGAAGCCGCAGACCTGGCTAAAAAGACCAGTCATATTAAGTTTGACGCCACCGTCGAGCTACACGTTAATCTGGGCGTTGATCCGCGCCAGGCAGACCAGAACATCCGCGATACCGTCGTTTTACCGGCCGGCACCGGCAAAACCGTCCGCGTGGCCGTGGCCGATGATGCCTTGCTGGCAAAGCTCGAAAAAAACGTCATAGATTTTGATATTTTAGTATCAACACCCGATTTTATGCCCAAGCTAGGCAAATACGCCCGGGTTCTGGGCCCCCGCGGCCTAATGCCAAACCCGAAGAGCGGCACCGTCGCTACAGATGTTACGAAAGCCGTAGCCGAGGCCAAAGCCGGCCGGGTAGAATACCGCGTTGATACCACCGGTATTGTCCACCTGGGGGTCGGCAAGGTCAGCTTCACGCCTGCCCAAATCAGCGATAATATAAAAGCAGTAATGGCCAGCATTAAGGCCAACAAGCCCCAGGGCGTTAAGGGCAACTACATAAAGGCCGTTCATGTCACCACTACTATGGGACCGTCCATAGCTGTAGACATTAGCTCTATCGGCTAAAACGGCCGCTTCTGGCATAATTGAGACATGAGCTTACCGAAAAACGGCCTGCTAGTTGTGTTTGATGGCATTGACGGCGTTGGCAAGACCACTCAGCTTGAGCTGACAAGGAATCAGCTGGTAAAGGATAGACAGCCTGTTGTAACCAGCCGCAACCTGGGCGGCACGCCCATAGGCGAAGCCCTACGCGAGGTCATGCTGTCGGGCATGGAGCGCCCCGAAACCGTTAACTTGTATATTTCGGTGGCCATCCAGGAAGCCCTGATCGATGTCATTTCCCGGAGACGGCAGGGCAAAATTACCTTAATGGACCGCGGCCCGCTGTCGCTGGCCGCCTATGAAATGTACGGTAGCGGTCTGGCTGAGTCGCTAACCTGGCCGCATGTAGAGAATGGCATGCGCGGTCTGGCGCCCGACCTGACGATTATTTACGAGGCCGACGTAAAAACATCGGTGGAACGAGCCCGCCGCCGTTCCGACAAAGCGGACTATTTTGAGAGCAAATCGCTTGATTACTTCGAAAGGGTGGCAGACGGCTATCGCCAATGTGCTGAACGATTCCCTGATTCAACGATTATTATCGACGCCAACCGTTCTATAGAAGAAGTCCAGGCCGACACCATGGCCGCCATCGCCCGGCTGTTATAACCCCTATTTGCGTAAAAATCACATTATTATTATGCTTGCCTTAAATGCGCGGCGACGGCTACAATAAATACAGCAGTAAAGGGAGGCTTTAGTTGGCTGTTTACAGTAATACTCAGATTCGCGCGGCCATAGACGAGGGGCATATTATTTGCCATCCTTTCAACGCCAAACACGTCAGCCACGCCAGCCTCGACGTAACGCTCGGTTATCACTACTACCGCATCGAGCGGATGAACGAGCGCACTATTTATAACCCTTTCGACCGCGAAGATGTCGAGCGCTACTTTGACGGTCCCTACAAGGCCATGCCGCACGGCGATTGGTGCAAGTTGAACGGCTTTAAGCCGGTTAATAATATTCCGCTTGACCACCCGGTTATCAGCCTAAAGCCTCGCGAACGGATCCTGGCGCACACCCACGAGTTCTTCGGCATCAAGCCGCCCGGCGCCTACGAGGTTAAATCGCGCAGTAGCTGGGGCCGCAACGGCGTGGCCGTTTGTTTTGACGCCGGCTGGGTCGATCCGGGCTATATAAACCGCCTGACCCTCGAGATCTATAACCTGAACGAACGCGAAACGGTGTTATTGCCGGTGGGCGAGCGCATCGCCCAGGCTGTTTTCTACGAAACCGGCCCGGTAGAGGGCAGTTATGGCCTGGGCCGCGACGAGGGCTTCAGCGGCAAGTACCAGCAGGGTGCCGATATAGATACGCTTATCAAGATTTGGTCGCCCGACATGATGGTTCCGAAAGCCTACAAAGACCGCCGCGAATTGCCGCCTAAGATCGAGGGCGTATCATATGAATAAGGGCAAATACATTGTTATAGAAGGGGCCGAGGGCGTTGGTAAAACCACCCAACTACAGGAACTAGCCCGCCGCCTACAATCTGCCGGCCTGCCGGTACGCCTACTGCGCGAACCCGACAGTCAAAGCGACCTGACGGCCCGGGCCATCCGTCAGCTCACCCAGGACCCGCGCTACCCCATGAACACCCGCACCGAGGTGCTTTTGTATAACGCCGCCCGCAGTCAGAGCCTGCAGGTTATCAAACAAAGTATTGAGCACGGTATCATTTGCCTGGTCGACCGCAACTACCTGACCACGCTGGCCATCCAATATTACGGCCGCGGCGACGTGCCCGACTACGAAGTCATCAACAACATCATCAATTTCGCCGTCGACGGCGTTGAGCCCGATCTTTGCATTGTTTTGGACGCCCCGGTCAACACCCTCCGCGAGCGTTTAGACGATCGTTATCATGGAGAGCGCTTCGACAACCTGGACGACGCATTCCTGGAAAGGGTCCGGGCCGGCTACCTGTGGGAGGCCAAACAGCGCGACCTGCCGGTCGTTTACGCCACAGAAGACGAAGCGACAGTCGCCGAACACATCTGGAACCTGGTTTCAAAAGAATTGGCTATGCGCCGATCGCCGCAGGCCGCCGAGACCAAAGCCCCGGCCTCGGTTAAAGAAATAATCGAGCAGAAAGCCGCCGCCAAACCAGCAAATGACGCCGAATACGTCACCAAAGACTCAGAAGGCAAGTATTCTATCACCGAGCAGGGCCGCGAATACCTTAAAGAAGCCATTACGGATCCCGACGGCGACGTGTACGTTTTTGGCGACAAGCTCAGCCCGGTGACTATCGCCGCCGCCATGGCCCGCCTCAGCCGCCGCGGCGACGATATGCGCGTTACACTGCTCGACGAATTCGCCGGTAAAATCGACAAAGACGCCCAACTGCTCCACCGCGTCATCACGGCTTACGGCGACGACTCGGTCCAGCAATTGGCTGGTATCCACTTCGTTTTCGAGAATGCCTCCAATTTATTAACCAAAAAGCTGGAATGGGGCCGCCTGGCCGCTTATTTGGAGCAATCCACACGCTACATATACTTCGACGAGAAAGATAAGAACGGCAAATTCCGTTACCACACGCCCGAACACCTGGAGCCGTCTATTAAAAAGCAGTACGAGCAGGCTATGAATACCATTTTTGACCTGTACTCCGACATGGTGCACAAGCTGACTGATCATCTTAAAGCTACTTCTACTACCCCGGAAAAGGAACGCGATATTGCCTGGAAGGGCGCCATCCGGGCCCAGGCCTGCGACGCCGTGCGCACAGTCCTGCCGGTGGCCACTACTTCCACTGTCGGCATTTTTGCCTCGGGCCAGGCCCTGGAGAGCCTGATCATGCACCTCCAGAGCGACGAACTGCCCGAAGCACGTTCGGCCGGTAACCAGTTACTGGAACAGGGCCGCAAAGTTATGCCTGTCTTTCTGGAGCGCGCCGATAAGCCCGAGCGCGGCGGCGCCATGGTGGCCTACCGCGCCAACACCGCCGGCGCCGTAAAGGAACTGGCCAAAGAATACCTGCCCGACAATCACGCCATGGCGCCGGCCGAGCCGGTCACGCTGGTCGACTTCTGGCCCAAGAACGAAATGCTTTTGGTGCCCGACATGCTCTACGAACACAGCAACCTGCCGCTGGAACAGCTCCAGGCCGAAGTTAACGGCTGGCCGTACGATAAAAAGATCGAGATCTTCAAAGCCTACATGGGCGAGCGCCTGAACCGCCGACATAAACCCGGCCGGGCCCTCGAAAAAGCCCACTACAGCTGGGACCTGGTCTGCGACTACGGCATTTTTCGCGACCTCCAGCGCCACCGCATGGTTGATGACCTCAACTGGCAACTCCTAACGCCCCGCTATGGCTACGAAATACCCAAACTGGTTGAGGAAGCCGGCCTGGCCGAGCAGTTCGAAACCTGCTTTGACCTCAGTTTAAAGCTTTACAGCCTGCTCCAAAAGGCCGGTTACCCGCTGGAAGCCCAATACGCCACGCTTTTGGGCCACAAAATGCGCTGGAAGATCACCTACAACGCCCGCGAGGCCTTCCACCTGCACGAACTGCGCACTACTCCACAAGGCCACCCCGGCTATCGCAAACTGGTCTTAAAAATGCACGAAAAACTGGCCGAAGCCCACCCCATGCTGGCCGAGGCCATGATCTTCGTCAACCAAGATGAAGACCCTGAGTTAACCCGTCTGGCCGCCGAACGCTACACCCAGTTCAAACTCCAAAAGCTCGACCAGCCAGCCAATTGACGCTTATTAGCCTTTATGTTATACTAATTCACTATGGCTGAACACGCGCTGGCTTATGCTCACCGTCTATACACACCCCATTCGTTACAGGAAGAGGACGCTATTCAGCGTCCATTGCTAGAAGATATTCAGCTGAGGGGCATTAAGGACTGGTTTTATCGGAATGGAGAGCAACACGATGAATCAGAAGAGATGGCGGTTATGGATTTTATTATCAATGGTACGCACCGAGCGCTCTACTGGCCGCCAGACAAAGCGGCGGCAGAGAAAATAGGCGCCAGCTGGCCTCCTGTCATGCAAGATCTTGAGCGCCGGCAAGTAGCCGATTGCTACGGATTCAGCATTGTGGCTTCGGAATGCCTACAAGAAGCGGATATCGACCACTGGGTAGGTTTCGCGAACGGCCACGCGACCCTGTTAAAAGGAACAAATAATAATGCTAAGATACACCTTACCGATCCACTAACACCGGAAATGAGCCAGGATTTAACACCGGCCATTGTCGGTGGCCCGCACCAGGATATACCGCAGGGCATTGAACGCTATGGACACGCGGCCGTTATCCTCAACACTAACACGATAGCCTCGAATATGCGCCACAAGCCAGATTATCCGTTCCGAACGTACCCCTGGCTAAATACCGGGGGTGACAGTGCCTCCTGGGAAGATCTGCCGTATAAAACCGATGGCCTGCCCAACTACGCGGCCCGCAAAATTATTATGAGCATTATGGAACCTGCCACCGGCCGGCAAGTTTTACGCGATCACAGCGAGCTTATGCAGGCAGTTAGAGAAGATGATGTTGCTTCGGCGGCTAACAGCATGCAACGTATCGGTAGCTTCTTCCCGGATATGGACGCACGGCAACCTCATAAGGAAATAAAATACTTAATGAAAGAGCTTGGGCAACAGCACAGGGTGCTTTTCGCCCGCCAACTGCTTAAGGACTACTTTGCCACCTTTGTGCTTCATGGTGACAGCCGTTTTACCGAGGCCCAAGGCGACTGTTTAAGGATACTGGCCAGGGAGGGCCTAGACCTTGAAAGCTGTCAGGATGCCTCGGTACTCTATGAGAGAGCTCTTAAGCAACCAAATTCTTATAAGCAAACTATAAAGGCCAAGCTGGCCATAGTCGCCGCCCTGAAAACACGTTTAGAAGTAGCGTCCAGGTACCAGACTCAAAGCTGATAAGCGCCTTGCGGCACTTGTATCGAGGGTATTTCGCGTACATTTCTGAAAACACTGGCACGAGGCGCGGCAAACTCCCGGGGCTCGGTCAGGAAGGAAATGGCCTCACCGCCATCATTCAGCTCGATGCCTGAGCGTATTCTTCGAATAACCGTATCCGGATCGCCGGGTTCGGGGCTGGCAGATTCAGGAGACACGCGCCAACTACCCGTACAAATGGCTAGCAACATCGGCTTATCTGGCTCATTCAGTATGGTAGCGAGCTTTTCGACTACCTCGGCTTCGCCGCGTAGGGCGCGGCGGTGAGCATCCATCCCCCTGATAATGATTAGGCGTTCATCGGCTTCGCCTTTGTCAGCGAATTGTTCTAGAGCCGCTAGCTTGGCATGGCGACGGTCATGCGCACGCTCACCGCCGAAAAATAGGCCTTTAGCCGACATAAACAAAACGCCTAGCCGACCGACCGCGCGGCCATCAGGGCCACCCCGGATTTGCAACATATCACGCGCCAGCATATCGGCGTGCTCTTGACTGCCAACGGTAACGAGAGAACTCCGACTAATAAATAACGTATCATGAACCACGTGGCTAGCCGGCAGTTTAGTCCTGGCAACTATCTCAACACTTGTTTCCTCATTGACTGTTTCGGGGCGCAGTGACGCACTCACGATGACTCTCCCTGTTTGTTTGACACATTTGTTAGCTTGTATCCATTGGTATTGTACAACATTCTGTCAAATATGGGATATCATAAGGGCATGGCTACCTCTGCTCCAAGCGACTTAATAGGCCTGCTTAGCGACCTCGTGGCTTATCCGACCGAGAGCCGGCAGGTCGAAGTCAGTGAAAAATGCTTCAAATACCTGGCCGATTATATAACCGACCGCTCAATGCGTGTCGAGCTACGCAACAGCAATGGCTTCCCCTCGTTAGTCGCGACTACGCGGAAGACTCCCAAGCCCAAGGTCGTGCTACAAGCGCACCTGGATGTCGTGCCGGCAGATGCCAAGCAGTATAAATTGCAAGAAAAAGCCGGCAAGCTCTACGGTCGCGGTGTTTATGATATGAAGTTCGCGGTGGCCTGCTATCTTCAGCTGGTTGATGATCTTAAGGAGGAACTTGACCAATATGACTTCGCAATAATGCTGACCAGCGACGAGGAACTGGGCGGCAAAAATGGTGTAGGTTATCACATTGAACATGGCTTTAGCGGCGGCGTCTGCATCCTGCCGGACGGCGGCAACGACTGGCACATCGAAGCCGGCAACAATGGCGTCTGGATGATAGAACTTACGGCCCACGGCCGCAGTGCCCACGGTTCAAGGCCCTGGGAGGGCGAAAACGCCATTGATAAGCTGACCGCCGCAGTGATCGAAATAAAGTCGCTTTTCAAGGAATCCGCGCCCCACAAGTGCAGCATAACCGTCAGTCGGATATCCGGCGGGCATGCCATTAACCAGGTGCCAGACGACGCCACGGCGACACTCGACATGCGATTCGTAGATGACGACCATCATCAGGCTAAACGCGCTAAGATCGAGAGCATTGCCTCCAAAGCCAAGCTTACAATCAAGACTATAGCCGAAGAACCGGTCGGCAATATAGACCTGAAGCACCCGGCCATCAAAAGCTTCGCTAAAGTCGCCGCAAAAGTCCGCGGCAAACAACTCGGCGAGTGCCGTTCGTTCGGCTCAAGCGACGCCCGCTTTTTCACAGCCAAAGGCATTCCGGCCATAGTCGTCAGGCCAGCCGGCGGCGGAGCCCACAGCTCCGAAGAATGGATCGATAAAACCGACTTAATACAGTTTTACGAAGTCCTCAAGGCCTATATTAAAGAGACTGCCAAGGCCTAACTTGACAGCGCCCTGGGCGCATGCGACTATTCACATAGAAGTTTTAAAAGCAAAAGAGGGGGCAAAACAAATGGCAGACGCAGAACGATTAAAAACCGATGCAGGTGCGCCTGAAGAGGCTGAGGTCGAACAAGAAGGTGCAACCGTGCATAACCTGGACGACAGGCGGGCACCTGAGACAGGCCACGAGGCGGAGGAGGACTTCACGCAGGTCCGCACCTACCAGAACCCTCATTTTGAAGATTTGTTTGCACGACGAGCCCAAGACCGCCAAGCCAGAATGGCGGCAGAAGGCCAAGCTATGCTGGAAGCCGCCTACGAAGGCATGGACCACTCCGGCGGCCTTGGTTAGGAGTTGCCCTCAAGTCGGCCTTATAGTATAATTACAGGTAAGTTGCCAGAGACAGCGACGGGCATAAGCCTTGATAATGTCGCCGAGGTACAAACAACTCTTACGAGCGTTTGAACGTCTTTGGAACACAAAGGCGTTTTTGTTTGGCAACGAAGTTAAAGCCCCGGTCGATAGCTTTAACCAAAACTAAGTAATTCGGAGAATTACATGGCACTAACCAAAGATAAGAAGAACGAGGTAGTCAGCGAAGTCGCTGAACTGCTTAGTACTTCTAAAATGACCGTGATCGCCAAATACCAGGGCACCACGGTTAAAGCCCTGCAGTCGCTACGCCGCGAGGCTCGCGATAACGGCACCAAAGTCAAGGTTGTTAAGAACCGCCTGGTCATTCAGGCCCTGAAGGGTAGCGATAACTTTAAGGGCATAGACACCGGTGTACTGGAAGGCATGTTGCTCTACGCCTTTAACGGCGAAGACGAAGTAGCCGCCGCTCAGGTGCTGAATAAGTTCGCCAAGCAGAACCCCTCACTGGAGTTCGTGTGCGCCATCAGTGCCGAAGGCAAATTTGTCGACGCCGCCGATGTTAAAGCGCTGGCCGGCCTGCCAGGCAAGAACCAGTTAATCGCCGGACTGTTCGATACGCTGAACGCGCCGTTACGCGGTGCTGTCGGTAGCCTATCAGGCAACCTCCACGGCCTCTTACAAGGCCTGGAAACCAAAGCAAGCAATTAAGAAAGGAATAATATGGCAACTGATTTAAAGAAAGTCGCAGAACAGCTCGTCGGATTGACCGTTTTAGAGGTCAATGAGCTCGGAACTATTTTGAAGGACGAGTACGGCATTGAGCCGGCCGCCGCAGCCGTGGCAGTAGCCGCCGGCCCGGCAGGTGGCGGTGACGCCGCTCCGGCCGCCGAAGAGAAGAGCGAATACGACGTCATCCTGAAGGACGCCGGCGCTCAAAAGGTCGCTGTCATTAAGGCTGTTAAAGACATCACCGGCCTGGGTCTTGGCGAAGCCAAGGCCATCGTTGATGGCACCCCCAAGCCCGTGCTTGAAAAAGCCAAAAAAGAAGACGCCGAATCGGCCCAGAAAGCCCTGGAAGAAGCCGGCGCAACCGTCGAACTGGCCTAAACAACCGCGTTCGTCTGTAAGAATACCGCTTGTGGCGACACGGCGGTATTTTTATTATCAGACTTTAGGGAGAGTGTCTTATTCCTGAAAGCGAATATCGGAAATTTGCAGACGAACGTGTTGGCATACATCGTATAGATCCGCTGATGATAGTCGACAGTACGGGCATAGAGCTTCCGCCAAAAGAGTTCGGCATAGTGAACTTGCTGGTCGATCATATAGATCGTCCGGTTTCCAAGGAGCATATATATAGGAAAATATGGCATTTAACTTATTATGGCTCGGACACTCTTAGGGTCCATATGTCATATTTCCGGGGACGGCTTGGTCCTGAGCTGGGCGACCCGTATGCGGGAGCCATATTAACAATGCACGGACTAGGGTATTGCGCGGTAAGCAAACTTATCAAGCCTGTAGGAGAGGAATGATCTTATCCACAGCTCATTGTGATTTTTTGACTTGAGAGCGACTTCGTGGTAATTTTAGGGGGAAAGTGTGCCTATAAACACTTCCCAAGAGAGAGACAGATACAGAAGCGAGACAGAAAGCCATGCCAGACGTACCAGATAAACAAGTAAAGCGGCTACGCGCACTTATTCAAGAAGCCGAAACCAGCCTGGCTGCTGCAACAGAGTTGCTTATTAGCCTTGTCGGTGACGACGAAAAGGTCAAACCGGTCGCCCGCGAGGACACCCTCGGCAAGGTTATTGAAGGTGTTTTTGACGGCCAGAACATGGTTGGCAGTGACGGCAAAACTTATCCTGTGCCCGCCAACTACGCCAGCAAATCCAAGCTGGTACAAGGCGACATCCTTAAATTGACCATCGCCGAAGACGGCGCCTTCCTTTATAAGCAAATTGGCCCGATTCCGCGCAAGCAGGTCGTTGGCACCCTTATTTTAGAGGCCGGCCACTACTTCGTAGATGTTGCCAGCAAAAAGTACCGGGTACTGCTGGCCAGCGTCACTTATTTCAAAGCCAAACCCGGTGACCAAGTCAGCGTCAACGTGCCCGAAGACGATTCTACCGCCGAGTGGGCCGCCCTCGAAGCCGCTCTCTAGGCTTAGCGTTCATGGTTAGCCACGTGCCCTGTGATATTTTTATGTCATGGCGAAGAATAAGTATCTGGAAACCCTCAAGGCGCTGGACACGTTTACCATCCCTAACGCGGTAACTCTCGGCCGACTTATACTATCGCCGTTCGTGGCCCATAAATTACGTAAAGATCCTGAGAATAACTGGAAAAAGGCCGGCGTCTTAGTGCTGACGGACAACCTCGACGGTTTCTTGGCTAAAGTGCTGGGTAAATCGCCACAGTTAAGGAAACTGGGTTTTCGCAAGTCTGAGTTTGGGCGGCTAATGGACCCCTTAACCGATAAGCCGGTAATAGCGCAGATGGCCAAGGCGGGTATAGATGCCGAGGTAATACCGCCCTGGCTGGGCTATACGAGCCTGGCGCAAAAGGCAGGCATAGCGGCCTTCGCCGTCACGGCAGGTATGAAAGGTGCTAAACTCGAAGTCACCGAGCAGGGGCGACATAGCGAGTTCGCTACGAACCTAGGCATGGGTCTATTGTTCCCGGCGAGTGGAATAGAGAATCCTATACAAAGGAGCCTGGCGCGAGGCTCGGCCATGGCCCTAGCCGTCGGCGGCATCGTCGGCGCCGTAGCGGCTAACATGGACTATGTGGAATCCGCCCGCCAGCAATTAGCACAACAGCCAAACCACGTCTAACGGCGTATAATGGGTAGACTATGGGGCAGGTTTTATACAGGAAGCATCGTCCGCGATCCCTTAAAGAGATCGTCGGGCAGGAGCACATTACAGACACTTTGGTTAAGGCCTTGGAGCAAGGCCGGATCAGTCATGCTTATTTATTGACCGGGCCGCGCGGGGTCGGCAAAACTTCTGTGGCGCGCATCCTGGCGCACGAAATTAATGGCCTGCCTTACGAAGATGACAGCCAGCACATTGATATCATCGAGATAGACGCCGCCAGCAACCGGCGCATAGACGAGATACGCGAATTGCGCGACAAGGTTTACGTGGCGCCCACCAGCGCCAAGTACAAGGTCTACATTATCGACGAGGTCCACATGCTAACGCGCGAGGCTTTTAATGCGCTTTTGAAGACGCTGGAGGAGCCGCCGGCACATGTTATTTTCATCCTGGCCACTACCGACGCCCACAAACTGCCCGAAACCATCATTAGCCGCACCCAGCGCTTCAGTTTCCGGCCGGTCGACAAAGGCAAGGTTGTAGAACACCTTAAAACCATCGCCAAACAGGAAAAGATCAAGGTTAGTGATGAGGCCCTGGAATTACTGGCGGAACACGGCGAGGGTAGTTTCCGCGACAGCATCAGCCTGCTCGACCAGGCCAGCAGTAATGGCCAGGCTTTGGAGGCCGGAGATGTTCGCCAGCTTTTAGGCATTCCGCCCGGCGATTCGCTGGAGGCCGTTTTAGCGCTGTTGTCGGCAGGGGATTCGGCAAAGCTGGTAAGCCAGGTGTCTGGTTTGTACGACCAGGGTTACCAGGCCGCCGCCATCGCCAAACAGCTGGCCCAGTTAATCCGCACCCTTCTGATAGGCAATGAGCTGTCAATGGACCGCCTGGCGGCTTTAGAGCTGTTGGGCGATCTTATAGCCGTGCCGGCGGCGCACGACCCGGAACGCTATCTTGAGATCAGCCTGCTAAGGGCCCAAAAGGCCGATCCTGCCGTCGTGACCGAAATTATCGAATCCGCGCCCGTCGAAGTTGAGGAAATCGAAGAGTCGGTTCTTGCCGAAGAAGAGCCTGCGCAGCCACAGCGCCCGACGGTCGAAACGCCTACGGCGCCTTCAAGGCTGGACGCCGCCCTGTGGCCGCAGATTCTGAGCGCCCTAAAGCGCAAGCACAACACGCTTTACAGCGTAGTCCGAATGGCCCAGCCCAGTTTTGGCGCTGACACTTTAACATTGGCCTTCGCCTTCGCTTTTCACCAGAAGCGGCTTAACGAAGCCGGCAACCGCAAAGTGCTCGCCCAAACCGTCGAAGAACTGACCGGTAAAACGGTGCGCATTGAATGCATTGTCGATAAGGCCGCTAGGCCCGACAGTCCCAAGGTCGAAAGAGCCGAAGCGCCGGTCGGCGCCGACATATCAGCCATAAGCAATATTTTTGGCGGCGCCGAGCTGTTAGAATCATAA
>CAYUNY010000003.1:0-19724 GCA_964446315.1 uncultured Candidatus Saccharibacteria bacterium | reverse complement strand
GATCGTCGGCCGACAGCTCCTGGTAATAACAAGGAAGTAGCTTTATGTCACATGTTAAGGCTGGCGGTACAGCCAAAAACGTTCACGATTCACCCGGCCAGCGCCTCGGCGTTAAGCTGTTCGGTGGCGAAAAGGTCAAGGTTGGCCAGGTTATCGTCCGCCAGGTCGGGCTCACCAAGCGCGCCGGCAAAGGTACCAAGCTCAGCCGCAACTTCACCATCCATGCCGCCCGCGACGGCGTCGTGCGTTATCAAAAGCGCAAAGTCCGCCTCTTCACCGGCCGCTCGGTCTTCCGCACCGAAGTTACCGTCGAATAACCACTTATAAAGAATCGCGTTTCCGGCCCAGCAACTTTGCGAATCGTCCGGCGGCTTTTGGTTTCTGGTCGGCTATGCGGGGAGTTGGGACATGCTCAACAGTGGGTTCCTGACCGCCCAGGCGTATCACCCTGATATCGGGTGCTTTTATAACGGTCTTTGACCTATCCGAAACCCCGTTAAAGGTAACGCCACGTTCGGAGATGACAGCGTCGGCCTGGTGACGGGAAATAGTATGGTTGTCGCGCATGAAAGCTGGTTTTGTCACTCCCCCGCTTTCGGGGCCTACCGGTCCATAATCGAACCAGACTATGTTGCCCTCCCGGCCGAGCACTTCGTTAGACCTGCCACCCAGCCCTGTGGTTGGACGGTTGAGCATCGGTGCCATCGCCAGTACGGAGCCACCCTGTTCTTCATCGCCCACAGCCGCGAATACATAGTCGGCGTCGTAAGCTTCACCGGCTAGCTTGGCGCGTCGCATTAAATTACGGTAGTCATCGTCTTTTTTGTCGACAACACGTAGCAGGAATATTTTCTGCGGTTCCCGCACGCCGTTGCTATAACCGCCCCCAAGCTCTAGCTCGGCAATGGTTTGAAAGCGCCCGAATTGCCGAAAGCCAAATGTTTCGGCGCCACGGCGGCCAATTTCCACCTCGTCGCCGGGCATTAACATATGTTCACCAGCCAAGCTGGTCTGTTCCGCTCTTGAAATCATGAAGGACATAGTATCATAATAACAGGGATACGTCAATCAAAATTCTTACAGTTCTCCCCGTTATTCCAAGTCACGTGCCAAGGTGGTGGCGGATGCGCTCGATGACGTCAGCGATGACGACTTGTGATTTAACCAGGTAGTCGTCGGCGCCCAGGGTTTTGGCCTTTTCCTTGTCGCTTTCCTGGCTAAGGGCGGTAAGCATGATAATTTTGAGTTTGGCCGTTTCGGGCGTGTTGCGCAGTATGTCGAGCACGTCGAAGCCGCTGACTTTGGGCATCATAACGTCCAGCACCACCAGGTCGGGCTTGTAGCTCAGGGCGCTGGCTAGGGCGTCTTCGCCGTTGGCGACGCGCCGGACGTCAAAACCCTCGGCCTGCAGGCGGTTAACGTAAACCGCCGCCAGCGAATCGTCGTCTTCTACAAGCAGTATGCGTTGGGCCATACGGCTTATGGTAACAGAGCTTTGACAAAGCCGTCAAACATGGGGTGCGGCCGGTTCGGGCGGCTTTTGAACTCGGGGTGGAACTGGCTGGCTAGCAGGAACGGATGGTCTATGGCCTCGATGACCTCGACCAGGTTATTGTCGGGATTTATGCCGCTGGCGCGGATGCCCCAGCTTTCATAAAGATCGCGGTAGGCGTTGTTGCACTCGCCTCGATGGCGGTGGCGCTCGACGATGTTATTCGTGCCGTAGACTTTGGCGGCCAGACTGCCCTTTTGCAGGTCGCAATTGTAGTTGCCCAGGCGCATGGTGCCGCCGGTCTGGGCCTTACCCACTTGGTCGGCCATGGTAACGATAAGCTGGTCACGGGAATCGGGGTCGAGTTCAAAGGTGGTGGCGCCCTTCAGGCCGGCGTTGCGGGCGGCGGCGATGACGGCCATCTGTAGGCCCAGGCAAAGCCCTAAGTACGGTAGCTTAGTTTTAAGGGCGTATTGGGCGGCCTTGATCTTGCCTTCCAGGCCGCGCTGGCCGAAGCCGCCGGGCACCACGATGCCATCGTAACCCTTTAACGCCTCGCTAATGTCTTTGCCGGGCTTGTCGTATTCGGAGGCGTCAACCCAGTCGATGTCTATCGCACATTTGTTGTGCCAGGCGGCCGATTTTAAGGCTTCGAACACCGACATGTAGGTGTCAGTATTGTCTACGTACTTAGCCAGGAAAGCGATTTTAACTGTCTTTTCATAATGCGTGGTGGCCATCTTAACCACGGCCCGCCAATCTTTAAGATCGGGCTTTTTAGCCTTCAGGCCGAGGCGCTCCACCAGCACGTCGGCGATGCCGGTATCTTCGAGTGTTAGGGGAACTTCGTAAATGCTCTTGGCGTTGGGCAATGGCGCGATGGCGTCGGGCGATACACCGCTGAATAGGCTTAGCTTGTTAATCGAAGCCTCGTTGACGGGGTGCTGGGTGCGGGCTACCAGAACATCCGGCGTAATGCCCAGGCCGCGCAGTTCGCGCACGCTGTTTTGGGCCGGCTTGGTCTTGGTTTCATTGCTAGCTAACAGGTACGGAAGGTAGACCACATGCACGTAGGCGCAGTTCTCTAAACCAACTTTGACGCCCATTTCACGGATGGCCTCGACAAACGATAGCGACTCGTAGTCGCCTACCGTGCCGCCGATTTCGACGATGTGCACGTCGTGTCCCTCGCCGGCCTTAACGATCCAGTCCTGGATGGCGCCGGTAAGGTGCGGAATGATCTGCACGTCGTCGCCGTCGAATTTGCCCGCTCTTTCATCCTGGATAAGTTTGAGCAGTACGCGGCCGGCCATCAGACTGCTGCGGCCGGTCATTTCCTCGTCGACGAATCTTTCATAATGGCCGAGGTCCAGATCGGTCTCGGCGCCGTCGCAGGTTACGAAACATTCGCCGTGTTCGCGGGGGTTCAGCAAGCCGGCGTCAACATTCAGATAAGGGTCGCATTTTTGGAGGTTGACCTTGAGGCCACGAGCTTTGAGGAGGTTGCCGATCGAGGCGGCGGTGATACCCTTTCCTAATCCGGAAAGCACGCCTCCTGTCACAAACACATACTTAGTCGCTTTGCCAGCCACTTACTTAACCTCAATTCTTAATCTCTTATGCTACCCTATTGCCACCCTGTTGGCAAGGGGTTTACTCAATGTGCGGCCAGGTAGGCCTGGGCGGCCTGCAACTGGGTATCGTTGCCGGCTTTGGCGTCGGCGTCGCTGATTTTAACGGTTTTATCAGGGGTGATGCCCTTGTGGTTGATGTTTTCACCATCCGGGCGGTACCAGCTGGCTACGGTGACTTTGAGCTGTGAGCCATCACCAAAATTTATAAGTTGCTGTACAACGCCCTTGCCGTAACTCTTTTCGCCGATCACATAGGCGGCGTGTTGGTCGTGGAGGGCGCCGGCCGTGATTTCGCTGGCGCTGGCGCTACCACTATTGATCAGCACTACGGTGGGAATACCCTTCAGCTCGTCACTGCCCTGGGCAAAATCGGTGTTGACCACGGTACTGCCGCGCTTTTCCTGGAGCACGGTGCTACCCTGCGGCAACCAAAGGCTAGAAACGTTAACCGCCGCCGGTAACAAGCCGCCGGGATCATCGCGCAAGTCCAAAATGATGCCTTTGACGTTCTGGCTCTTAAACTGATCGGCAGCCTTTTTGGCCAGGTCGGTAGTGTCGTTGGCGAAAGTACTGATATGGATATAGCCGATGTTACCATCGAGAATTTTGCTCTTAACGCTGGGCAGGTTGATGTCCTGCCGGGTGATCGTGAAATCCAAAGATTGGGCGTGGTTGCGCACCACCTTCAGGGTGACTTTCGTGCCGGCCGGGCCGCGGATCTTGCTGACGGCTTCGTCCACCGACTGGCCGCTGGTGCTGGTGCCGTTAATGGTGGCGATGATGTCTTTGGCTTTCAGGCCGGCTTTGTCGGCCGGCAGGCCGTCGATCGGCGCGATAACTTCCAGGTTGCCGTCGCTGTCCTGCCCCAACTGGGCGCCGATACCACTGAAGCTGTTATTGAGCTCGTTGTTAAAGTCTTTGGCTTCTTTGGCTGTGAAATAAACGGTGTACGGGTCTTTGGTAGCCTCGGCTAGGCCATGCTTCAGACCATCCTCCAGCTGTTGTTCGCTGAGCTGGCCGTCGTAATTCTGCTTAAGGGATTGGTAGATCTGGTTGAGGCCGCTGTAATTGAGCTTGGCTGGCAGGTTGCCGGTCACCGACTTCGGTTTGTGAAAATCCAGCCGGCCGTTGCCAACGTTGACACCGACCATAAAAATAGCCAGCAGAATCAGTATATTAACGCCACTGCGCAGTACGGCGCGTACCTTCCCCTTTGGTTTTACCTTCATTGCCCCCAATTATAGCAGACCGCTTATGACTTAAGGCGCCCGCACGGCCTGCATGCCCAGTATGCGCACTGCGTTAGTAGTGACGCCAAAAAGTATGCTTTCAAGCTCGAGGTGAGCCGGTTTTAAGATTGACAGGCGTTCGGTTATATCGGGCCGCTTTACGTCGAGATGACCGCCGGCAACTGCCTCTCCGGCTTTTTGTTCCGCTTGATCCATAATTCGCGTCCCTATGAAGGCGCGGGTTGAGTATCTTAAGGATACCAACTGCGTGAAATCCAGACTAATCGCCGCCGCGGCCCGCCTATGAGGCTCTCGATGAGTGCGCATTACACCGCTTTCGTAACACAGGTTCTTGGTGGCGTCTTCCCAGTTGTCCCGGCTTAGTTCCACGGCATCACGTATTTGGTGCCAGGCCGGCTCATCGTCCTGGCTGACTACTACAAAATCGGGTTGTTCCAGCAAGTAGCCAACGATTCTTTGTTGTGGCTGGCGCCCGGGCGCAAAATTATCGACGAGCTGTTCCGGTCGTTCATTTTCTCTTTGCAGGAAATCGATTCTGCCCAGTAAGAACTCCCGTTCCTTACTTAGGGGCGGCACATCATTTCTTTCAGACATGATCACATTATCCGTTCAGCAACGGGCGAAGTGCAAGCTTAAGCGCTACTGCTCAGGGGAAGTGGATGAAGGCCAGGCCGGCCGGGCTCATGCCGCTACGTGTCGAGTAAAGGCCGTTCAAGGAGGCGTTGTACTGGCTAATGTTGATGGTACCGTCGCCGTTGACGCTTTCGACGTACATGGCGTGGCCGTAGGCGCCGGCGTTGCTAATAGCGACGTCGCCGGGCTGTGGGTTGCCGTCGACCGGGATGCCGTCGGCGCGGGCGTCGTCGTCCCACTGGTTGGCGTTGCCGCGGCCACCCCAGTAAGGCATGTAGCGGCCCGAGGCGGCGACCTTAAAGGCCGTGTAGCTGACGCATTCGCGGTTATACATTCCCCAGTTGTCGAGCACCGAATCTTGGGGTGCATTGCACCAGTAGCCGGGATAACCGCCGCCGCACGGGGTGCCACCACCGCCGCCGATGAAGCGGGAGTTGGCGGCGATCTGCTGGCGGCGCAGTTCGGCTATATGGCTTGAGTTAGCGCCGATTTGGGCGTTATAAGCGGCCTGCTGGCCTTCGTTGTAGTTAAGCATGGCTTGCTGTTGGTTCTGGTCGCTGGCCAGCTGGGCCTGCTGACTCTGCTCGGAGGCCACCAGTACGTCCAGCTCGGCCTTTTGCTTCTGCAATTGGGCCTGCAAGGCGGCGATCTCTTTAATGGTTGAGTCGATTTTGTTCTGGACCCGGGTGCGATACTCTTCTCGGTCAACGTAGTCGCTGAGGTTTTTGCTGGTGGCCAGTTCTTCGATGGTGCTTAGCTGGCCGTCTATATACATGGTCTTAATGTCGTTACTCAAAAAGCCCTTCTCTTGGACAATTTTGTTTTGGTCGTCGGTGATTTGCTGTTGGAGGCTGGCCTGTTGGGCCTGATTGGCCGCCAGCGCGGCCTGCACGCCGTTGATCTGGGCCTGCAATTGGTTGATAGCCGCTTGGTAGCTATTGGCTGTAGCGGCCAGTCCGTTAACGGCAGATTGGGCGCTGTTATTCTGGGCCTGCAGGGCTTTGATCTGCTCGTCGAACTGGTCGGCGTGGGCTACGACGGCGCTGCCGGCCAAACCCAGGGCCGCCACGATCAAAATAACGGCGCGGGCACGAATTAAAGCGGTTCTAAAAATGTTTTGTTTGGGCATACTTTTTGTTTGCTTATTACCAGGCTCAATTATATCACGTAACGTCAAATCCCACCCCCTTAGGTGTAACCGCTTGTAAGTTGTTCTACTTCGTTTTGAATTTAAGGTAACGGCGGGTCGCTATAACTGAGGATACCGTACCTATCAGTATACCAATAGCAATTTGGAGAGTCAAAAGCGCCAAGAAGTGGTTCTCGAAGTACTGGTTGGCGTAGTTAATATCGAGCAGGCCAAGGCTACTGGCCTGCAGGGCGTTGCTCGACGCCAAAAAGGCCGAGTTTATGATCAGGACCGAAATAACTGCCGACAGTAGTCCATAAATGGCGCTCTCCACCACGAATGGGCCACGGATAAAGCTGGTGCTGGCCCCTAGCAGGCGCATAATGGTGATCTCATCGCGTCGGTTAAAGATGGCCATCTGTATGGTGTTAAAGATAATCAGGGCGCAAATTATGGCAAAGACGGCCACCGTTATGGCGCCGATTTTACGCAGTACGTTGGTGGCGTGGGTGATGTTGTCGATGGCCTCTTTACGGTCCTTTTGATAAGACGGTGAATCGGGCGTTTGGAGTTTTAGGTTGTCGGGCTTAACCAAAATATTCTTAATCGCCTGGATCTCGTTCAGGTCTTTGGGGTACACCTGAATAGTCGCCGGAATCGGGTTGCCGACGGTAGCCGCCGCCGTCACCAGATTCTGGTTGTTTTTGTTCTGGGCAACGTAAGCGTTCAGGGCCTCATCCTTATTCAGGTAAACTACTCTCTGCACGCCGGGCTGGTGTTTGAGCTCAACGACCAATTGCTTTGCCTGGGCCTCGGTCGTTGTATCGAGCAAATAAGCCGAAACGCTGATTTTATTGGTGATCTGGGCGATGGTGTTTTCGAACGTGGCGTTGGTAATGACAGAAAACAGGACGATGGTCAGCGTCACCACCATGACGGCCATGGCGGCTGTGGCCAGGGTTATATTGCGAATAAAGTTCACAATGCCGGTGTGAATTATGCGCCAGGTAGTAATCAGTCTTCGTTCCATGCTCATAGCGTCATGCCTTGTTATAGCCGGCGTTGGCCCGGTCGCTGGCCACCTTGCCGCCCTGGATGGTAACCACCCGGCGCTTCAATTTATCGACGATGTCTTTATTGTGGGTGGTCAACAGCACGGTTGTGCCGTAGCGGTTAATTTTTTCGAGCACCTTTATGACGTCCCAGGCGTGCTTGGGATCAAGATTGCCGGTCGGCTCGTCGGCGATTAATATGCGCGGCTGGCGGACGATGGCCCGGGCGATGGCCACCCGCTGACGCTCGCCGCCGCTCAACTGGCGCGGCATGCGGTCTTCCTTGCCCTTCAGGTTAACTATATCGAGTACCTTGGGTACGGTGTGGCGGATTTCGCGGTTGCTGACGCCAACGATCTCCAAGGCGAAAGCCACATTCTCGAATACCGTCTTATTGGGCAGTAGCTTAAAATCCTGGAAAACGACGCCGATTTTGCGCCTTAACAGCGGTATGTCTTTGTCTTTTAGTTTGTCGTAGTCGATGCCGCCGATGATAATTTTGCCGCTGGTAGGGCGTTCTTCACGGGTCAAAAGTCTTAATAAAGTGGTCTTGCCGGCACCGCTCTGCCCCACCACGATAACGAACTCTTTGGGTTCAACGTGCAGGCTTACACGATCCAGCGCCTGCCCCTCACTTCTCGGATATTTTTTGGTCACCCTATCCAATAAAATCATTAGTACTATTATAACACTTCAGAGAGCGAGCATTTAACGCAGTGCTTCAATTTTTATTGTCCAGTCCCCACCTCCGCGCACATTGAATGAATAGGTACCGCCCACTACATTAAACACTTTGCTAACATTAGCAGTAGTACCTACCTCATTGGCTAATAAATCTAGCTCTTTACCTTGATCATCTATTAGGTAAACAGTGAAATTATCTTCTGCGCCACTATAGGTAATGGTAGATTTGTACCCTCCCGTAGGCAGTTGCACAGTCTTAGTGGCCTGTTGGCCAGTTCCGTTAAGGTCGATAGGGGTGAAGGCGGGAGTAGTGGCCGTCGTCGCAGTGACAGGTTGTGCAGAAACATTTAGCGCGCTGCTACTGTCAGAGGCTTGCTCCCCGACAGAACTATGTTTATGGCCTATCAGGTAACCAGTAAGAATTCCTGTCCCCAATATAAGGATTCCACCGGCAATAAATCCCAACAAAAGATTATCTGTTAGCCATGCAGGACGGGACATAATGCCTAACTATATACCTGACTTCTTTAATTAGAAAGAGAGTGTTCTAAAAAGGCATTAATCAAGTCATCCAGGTGGCCGTCGAGCACGGCGTCGGGGTCGGAGGTTTCGTAGCGGGTGCGCAGGTCTTTGACCTGTTTATAGGGATGAAGAACGTAGCTGCGGATCTGGTTGCCCCACTCCGCCGACTGGTTGGGGCCTTTTAGTTCGCCAAGCTTTTCGGCGTGCTGTTCCACCTGTAACTGGGCCAGTTTTGACCTCAGAATGGTCATGGCGGTTTCCTTGTTCTGGAGTTGTGAACGTTCATTTTGTATAGCCACCGTTATGCCGGTCGGGATATGCGTCACCCGCACCGCCGAATCGGTAGTATTAACAGACTGACCGCCCTTGCCGCCGCTACGATAAACATCAATTTTCAGGTCTTTTTCGTCGATTTCCAAGTCGTCAGGCTTGTCGATTTTGGGCATTACCTCCACTTTGGCGAAGCTTGTCTGGCGCAGGTTGTCGGAATTAAACGGGCTCAAGCGCACCAGTCGGTGAACGCCGTGCTCTCCCTGTAATTTGCCATAAGCGAATGGCCCATCCACCTCAATGGCGGCGCTTTTTAAACCAGCTTCTTCGCCGGCCGATTCGTCTACGGTGATAACTTTGTATCCGTTATTCTCCGCCCAGCGCACGTACATTCTGAACAACATTTGTGTCCAATCCTGAGCGTCGGTACCACCGGCTCCCGCCGAGAGCGTCAGAATAGCATCATGATCATCATATGGCCCGCTGAACTTCAGCTCTTCTTTTAAGTCGTTAAAGGCCGCCTCGACCCCTGTTAATTGCTGCTTTAATTCCTCTTGCATGGAGTTGTCATCCAGTTTAGTCATCTCTAGAATGTCATCAATAGCCTTTTGTATGTTTTGCCAAGGCGTCACGCGACCTTCAAGCTTGGCTATTTGCTTCATAACCTCCTGGGCCTTATCTGAATCATCCCAAAAGCCGGACGCTTGGCTAGTCGCCTGCAGTGCGGCCCTTTGTTCGCTCAATTCACCAATTTTCAAGCGTGAAATGGCTGAGCCAATCTGTTTGCTCAGATTTTCGGCCTGTTTCTTGAGATCGTCCATATTAATCCTTGGTTAGCCAGAGGGGCGCCAGCTGTTGCTGGAGTTCGTGGGTGAAGGTTTCGCCGCAGTTGCCGAGCACGCCGAAGCCCCAGATGCTATCGGCGAACAGGTCGTTGGCGATGTCGACGATGCCGGGTTTGGTGATGGCCTTAATGCGCTCCGGGATCTTGTAGTAGTTCTCGATTTCGCCATCGAAGAAGTAACGGCCGGCATAACCGTTGGCGGTGCCACCGACGGTTTGGCCACTACGCTGGAAGCGCCCAAGGGCATATTGTTTGGTAACCTCGATTTCGGTCTCGCCTATCTCGCCCGCCCTGACTTTGTGCAGCTCGTCAACGATAATCTTAAATAAGGCGGCGGCGTTTTTATCGGATACCTGGGCGCCGAACCACCAGTTGCTGGCCTGACGGGTGTGGCTCAACCCGGAGTTCATGCCGTAAACCAGGCCGCGTTCACGGGCTGTGCCCAGGATTTTGGAATAAAGCGTTTCGGTCATCATGGTGTTGACCAGGCTGAGGGCGTCGGTTTCGGCCTCGCTCATGCGCCGCTTCATGAAAGTGTCGATGTAAAAGTAAAGGTTTTCGACGGTGTCATTGGCCACGTATACCGGTTCCTTAAGGCGTTTGGGCTTTTCGGGCGGCAATTCGAAACGCTTGCCTTTCGAAGGTAGCTCGATGGCCTCTAACAGTTGCGTGACGGCTTTACTGCGGGCGACTCCCAGGTTACCGGCGATCACGAAACGCATGTTGGGCGCGTAGTGGGTGCGGGCGTAGTGGGCGCGGACGTCGTCGACGCCGACGTTGGGCATCAGCTCCAGCCGCTCGATGTCGGTTTTGGCGATCAGGCCCAGTTTTTCGCGCATCTCCAAGCTGAGGCGGCGGAAGTGGTTGTTACTGCGCGCCGCCATTTCCTCCTGGACATTACCGAACTCGGCGCGGAATTCTTCTTCTAAAAACAGTGGCTTGGTGATAGCCACCAGCATGAGCCCCAGCACCCGATCCCATTCGAAATCGGCGCATTCGGCTTCATAGGTAATATCGTAAACGCCGGTGGTAGCGTTAGAGTAAGCGCCGTTTTTTTCGAGCTCGGCCTGGAAGTCGCGGGCCCGCGGGATCAGGTCGTTGGCGCCGAGCAAAACGTGCTCCATCAGGTGCGGCACTTCCCATTTTTGTTCGTCAACCAGGTACTCGCCGGCCCTGAAGTTAATGTCGAAGGTCATGACAGAAGCGTGCGGCACGTGGATCAACAGGCCGCGGGCGCCGTTCTTGAGTTTTATTTCGGAAACCGTGTGCCGCATGCGCCCTATTTTTTCCTTCGCTTGGCGGCGGTTTTGCGCTTGCGTTCGGCTTTGCGGGCTTTTTTAAGGTTATCGGTTTGCTTCTTTTTGGCCTGGCCGGCGGCATTCTTATCTTTAAAGTCTTTTTCGGTGAACTCGTTTTCGGCCGAAACTATCTGGGAAGCGTTATCGACCGAGCCGCGGGCGGCGCGCGTCAGGTCGGTTTCGATAGCCCGGTCGAGCTCTTCCTGGCTGATTGGCTGGGCGTGGAAGAGGTGGGTCAGCACGTCGTGGCGCAAGGCGGTCTGCATTTCTTCGAATAATTGCTGGCCGCGGCGGCGGTATTCCACCAGCGGGTCCTGCTGGCCGACGCTCATCCAGTGAATGCCCTCACGCAGGTGGTCCATGTTTTCGAGGTGCTGCATCCAGAGGTTGTCGAGCACCTGCAGGTAGAGATCGCGCTCGACCTTCCGGATTATTTCGGGCGTGAAAGCTTCCTCACGGGCGGAGTAGAGTTCGGCAGCTTCGGTTTTCAGGATTTTTTCGAACTTGTCAGCCTCGGTGTCGAACAAGCGGTCGAGCGTGGCCTCGTCGAACGGGAAGGCCTGGTGCAATACTTCTTCGAATTGGTCGGTGGTAACCAGCGGCGAAGTGGCCAAGGCGTGGGCTTCATCTTCGATCAGGATTTTAATACGCTTGCTAATGTCCGGACTGCGCAGGATCTCGCGGCGCATGGCGTAAACGGCTTTGCGATGGCGGTTCATGACGTCGTCGTACTGCACGACGCTCTTGCGCTGGTCGAAGTGGTAGCCTTCGACTTTCTTCTGGGCGCCCTCCAGGCTCTTGCTGATCATCCGGTTTTCGATAGGCGTGTCGTCGTTGACGTTCAGGCGCTCCATGACGCCGCTGATGCGGTCGCCGCCGAAAATGCGCATCAGGTCGTCTTCGGTGCTGACAAAGAACTGGGTTAGGCCGGGGTCGCCCTGGCGGCCACTACGGCCGCGCAACTGGTTATCGATGCGGCGTGATTCGTGGCGCTCGGAACCGAGGACAAAAAGGCCGCCGAGCTCCTTCACGCCATCACCCAGTACGATGTCTGTACCGCGGCCGGCAATGTTAGTGGCCAGCGTGACGGCGCCCTTCTCGCCCGCCTGGGCGACTATCTTAGCCTCGCGTTCGTTGTTCTTGGCGTTCAGCACCTGGTGCGCCACGCCGACTTTATTTAGCATGTCGCCCAGGGCTTCGTTTTTCTCGATCGAAACGGTACCGATCAGCACCGGTTGGCCCTTGGTATGCAGAGCCTGGACCTCGCGGGCGATGGCCTTGAACTTGGCGTTTTCGGTACGGTAAATGCGGTCCGGGCGGTCAATACGGGCCAGCGAACGGTTGGACGGCACCTCGACGACGTCAAGCTTGTAAATCTGGTGGAATTCCTCGGCTTCGGTCAGCGCCGTACCGGTCATGCCCGCCAGCTTGTCATACAGGCGGAAATAATTCTGGAACGAAATGGTCGCCAGCGTCATGCTTTCCTGCTGGACCTCTACGCTTTCCTTGGCCTCGATAGCCTGGTGCAGGCCTTCATTGTAACGCCGGCCGGCCAGCAGGCGGCCGGTAAACTCGTCGACGATCACTACCTCGCCCTCTTTGGTGACCACATAGTCTTTGTCGCGGTGGAACAGCGCGTGGGCCCGAAGAGCCTGTTGCAAGTGATAAATGGTGCGGATGTTTTCGGAACCGTACAGGTTATCGATGCCCAGGATTTTCTGGATTTTTTCGGTGCCGGCATCCGTCAAAATGACCGTTTTACGCTTTTCGTCGGTTTCGAAGTGCTTTTCTTTGACCAGCTGGCGAACGACTTTGGAGAATTGGGCGTAGGCCGTGCCGCTGGTAACGCTAGGGGCGCTGATGATCAGCGGCGTGCGGGCTTCGTCGATCAAAATGGAGTCGACTTCGTCGACGATGGCGTAGTGCAGGTCGCGTTGGCGTAGCTGGTCTTCTTCGCGGACCATGTTGTCGCGCAGGTAGTCAAAGCCGAACTCGTTGTTGGTGCCGTAAGTTATGTCGGCGGCGTAGGCCTCCTGGCGGGTGGCCGGTTTGAGGTGACGGAAGCGCTCATCTTCGTGCTCGGTGTTGGTGAACTGGGGGTCATAAACGTAGCTCAGGTCGCCGATTATCACCCCTGTTTGCATGCCCAGGAAGTTATAAACCTGGCCCATCCAGCCGGCATCGCGCTGGGCCAGATAATCATTAACGGTCACCACATGAACGCCTTTTTCGGTTAAGGCATTCAAATAAACCGGCGCCGTGGCTACCAGCGTTTTACCCTCTCCCGTCTTCATCTCGGCGACGTTGCCTTCGTGCAGTACCATGCCGCCGATCAGCTGGACGTCGAAGTGGCGCTGGCCCAGGGCGCGGGTGGCGGCTTCGCGCACTACAGCGAAAGCATCTGGCAGAATAGCGTCCAGCGACTCTTTGTTGAGCCGCTTTTTAAGCGCCTCGGTTTGCTCTTTCAGCTCCTTGTCGCTAAGTTTCTTATATTTGTCGGCGAGGGCGTTGACCGCCGTCACGCGCTTACGCAACCGTTTGACGGTTTTGGCCTGCGGGTCGCCAAGAATCTTTTTGAAGACAATATTCATCTAGCGCTACTCACTCCCCCTTCGCTCCCAGTTAGGAAATACTTACAGTCGTATCAAACAATTATAGCCGTTTTTAACAGCGATTGCGACCTTCAGCTTTCCGAAGGCGAAACCAGATCCTGGCCCCGTCCGAAACGGCCCACCAAGTGCCTGCGGAACTTGCCGTTGCCGTGCAAATCCTTGTACTTTTGCAGTTGTTGCTTGAGTTTGGTCTCGACAATGTCGACGGCGGCGTACATATTAAGGGCGCTTTCCTTGATAACAATGGTCTGGTGCGGCAGGCGCATAGTGACCTCGCACAAAAAACGGTCTTTCTGCTTCGCCTTGCTTTCTTTAAGATGGACTTCGGCGTGGGCGCTTTCGCGGCTATGCCTTGAGATATAACGATCCAGGTTACCGATTTTTTTATTGACGTAGGCCTTCAGCTGGTCGTCCAGCTTAGAATGGACAGCATGAATTTCAAATTTTTGCAGCATATTGTCCTCCTTGTTTTGTTTAACTATGTGCACTTATCATTATACGCCTGCCCCGCAAGGCCATTATGACATTGGTCACTTGCTATAAGTGTATAACCATGTTATAATTTTATACATGATGAGACAAGGTCTACCATGTCCCCTTTCCAGGGATATTTATATTCAGAATACTGGCTGGGAAAGCCAAGCAATTGCTATGGAAACTTTTCCTGAGGCGGCCGCTTTAGCGGTAATTAGCGTCCGACCGGCAGCTAGAGAAGCATTAGGTGATCCTGAAACCCTAATCGAGGATTTGACAATTGCTAATAATCAAATTTACGGTGATATGATTGCCAGTAGAACCGCAACTGCGGCGCGTCTGGCCTGCACAGAGTGCACGGGCATCGTTGTCGACCAAAGCAATGGCCGAATGTACTGCGGAAGAGAAGTTCCCCAAACTGTCCTGGATACTAATAGACGTATTGGGGAGAGCTAATATGGCGGGATTTGATCCGGGTTTCAGCGATGAGCACATCTCCCATGCACGGGATGCTTATGATCTCTGTGCCACGCTTGTTGATAGCCATTTAGAGATTTATGATCCAGGACGAGACGATCTGCCAATTGCAGTGCAGCAAATGATGGGATTGGAGGCTGGTGATTCACAGACCGAAACCGTTCGCTACAACATAGCCGAACCACCCACCGCCGGCACGCTACCGGGTCCTTATAGCTCCGTTCTTGAAAAAAGCGCCGTAATTGCCTTCCAAAAAATCGACCATGAGCCGGACTCAAGATTTCAGCCCTCTAGAAAGATCGAACTGCTTGACCCTTTCCGGGCGATCGGCGGAGTGACACTTTTGATGCTTGGGATGGAGGAGGTGGACACCAACCATCCTGGTATGCCCCGAGCCACCATTCATGGCGAAGAAGTGGATGGATGGTCCGCGTCACGCCCTTTTATAGATGCCGATCTGATCGACAACATATCGCACATGGCGGTTACCATACGCAGACTTTCAGAAATGGGTAAATTGGTACCTATCAGTTTCAATGACGTGCAGGCAATGTACCAACTTCAGAACGAACTAGGCAACCACTAGCACTAGCCAAGTGCACCCAAGACTTTAGGAATATTAATGTCGCCGTCGGCCGTTTGGTAGTTTTCCAGGACTGCGATCATGGTGCGGCCTAAAGCAAAGGCGGTCGCGTCGTTGGTGTGTACTAATTCAATTGAGCCGTCCGCCCGGCGCAGGCGGGTTTTCAGGCGGCGAGCCTGATAATCGGTCATGTAGTCGGCGGTGTGGGTTTCGCGGTACTGGCCCTGGCCGGGCAACCAGGCGTTAATGTCTACGCCAGTGGCGTTTGGCTTGCCAATATCCGCTGTGCATTTAAAGATCAGCTGGTACGGGATGCCGAGCAACTGCATCAGCTTTTCCTGGATGGCAATCATGAATAAGTGTTCCTGCAGGCCATCTTCCGGCGCCGTAAGCGACTCCATCTCTAGCTTGTCGAACTGGTGCATCCGGAAGATGCCTTCCATGTCCTTGCCGTAACTGCCAGCCTCGCGGCGGAAGCTGGTGGCGTAGCCCAGGTAACGCACCGGTAGGTCAGCTTCTTCTATGATTTCGTCGGAGTGCATCGAGCCCAGCACGTGCTCGGCGCTACCCTGCAACCAAAGGTCTTCCTCCTCCAGTTTGTAGCGGTCTTCGCGCGGCTCCAGGCGGTCCATAGCATCGTAAACGTCGGTGCGTAGCATCAACGGCGGCAACACCGGCACGAACGGTTTATTGCTAACTTTCAGGTCATTTTCTTTAATAACCTCGTCCAGGAAAGACGGGTCGGTCAGTTTGCCGAGTACGAAATTAATAATGGCGAACTGGAGCCGCACCAGGTCGCCCTTCAGGTAGGCGAAGCGCGCGCCGGACACTTTGGCGGCCCGTTCTTTATCGAGCCAGCCCTTAGCTTCGGCGAGCTGGGCGTGATTCTTGGGCTTAAAATCAAAGTGCGGCTTCTCGCCAACAGTTTTACTAACTACATTTTCGTCTTCACTGGCCCCGACCGGTACGTCGTCCAGCGGCATGTTAGGAACCTGTTTGAGGAGCTCAATGAATTCTTTATCGATGGAAGCCAGTTGGTGCTCAAGCTTAGACAGCCTGTCTTTAATCTCTTTGCCGGCGGTTACCTGCTCTTCAGAAGGCTTTTTACCCTTTGCGACAGCGGACAGTTCGTTGCGCTGGCGGCGTAGGTCTTCGACCTGCTGTAATAATTCGCGGCGCTCACTGTCAAAACCAAGTAGCTGGGTAATGTCCACCTTATAGCCCTTTTGCTTGGACTTTTCGGCCACCAGGTCGGGATTATCGCGGATAAACTGTATGTCTAGCATGCCGTTATTATAGCTTATCCATATGCTTGAGGGTCAGTTCGGTGCGGGTACGGGCATAGGTGCAGAATTCGCAAGGTCCGCCCATGGCGGCCTCGCCTACCGGTGGCATATCGTCATTTTCCATGCAGGCTTTCATTTTTTCGAGGGTCGGCTCGACCCAGCTGTCACTGCCGGCATACGGGATCAGCTTGGTGCGGAACTCCAGTTTGTCGCCGAAGCCGTCCAGGTCGACGCGGGCATTGGTATATACGAAGTAACCGGTGTCGCTGACCTCGAAGCCGTTTTGGCGCAGGAGCCATTGGTAAACCTCCAGCTGGCGCTTGTAACTGATCTGCCAGTCGGAATCGATGCTGACTTCTTTGGACTTGGAGGTGGCTTTGTAGTCCACTACTATCAGTTCGCCGTTGTCGTTGACCCAGACGTCGTCGATGGCGCCGAAAACATGCAGGTTGGTCGGCTCGTGCAGGGCCGTCACGCCGGTAAAGTTAAAGCGCCATTTATCGAGGTCGTTATGGGCGAAGGGAATGGCCTGAACGGCGTTGGCGGTCATGATGGGGTGCGGTGTGCCGGCGGCCCGGTGGGCGTCGAATTCCTTCTTATAAAGCTCGTCGATGGTTTTGTTGATGTTAAATGGCGGCGAGCTGGGCCGCTTGATTTTAAGGCGCGTGTCGAGCCAAAAACAGCGCGGACACTGCGTGAAAAGCTCGATTTTAGATCGCGAAACCTTAAAAGGTTCGCTCTGCCCCGGTTTGTAGGGCGCGTACCGTTCCCGTGTGTATGCCATTGCACTATTGTAACAGCGAGGCTTAAATTTCTTCGAGGACGCCCATCAGCTGCTGGGGCGTGTCGACCAGCCGGGTCGGCCGGGCGGCTTTTAGGTCGTCGCGGCTGGCGAAGCCCCAGCTAACCGCCACGCTACGCGTTTCGGCCGCTTTGGCGGCTTCTATGTCACGGACCTCGTCACAAACGTAAACCGCCTGTTTGGCCTCGATGTTTTGGTCGCGCAACAATTGCCGTAGCGCCGGACCCTTGCCGAACATGCCAACGCTGCAGTAGATTTCCAGAAAGTTCTTATGAATTTTCTTGACGTGCAGGAAGTGGCGGATATTGCGCATTGAGTTGGTGCTTAGTATGAAGAGCTCGTGGCCCTCGGCGTGTAGCTTGCGGATGAGTTGCGGCATGCCTTCGAACGCGTCCAGGTGGCGGATGGCGTGCCGCATGCGCCGCTGGCCGCCAAAGTAGAGCCGCGGCGCGTCCCACCAGCGAAAACCCAGCCGCCGGACCATGCCGGTGATAGATAGGCCGCGCAGCTCGTGCCGTTGCTCGTCGGTTAGTTCGTCCAGCCCGGCTTCGTGGGCCAGAAAATCTGCCACATAATCAAAGCTATCGGCCAACGTCCCGTCAAAATCAAAAATTATGGCTGCCATGCTTATTCTTTAATTGGTTCGTAAGGAATGTGGCACATGCCCTGGCCGGTGCGCTCGGTAAATTTTTGGTGGTAGTCCTCGGCTTCGTAAAACGGCCCGGCTTTGCTGATCTCGGTTACTATCGGCTCTTTAAAATTGACTTGTGAGGCTTCCTTAACTTTTTCGGCGGTCTCTTTCTGGTTCTGGTCGAAGTAAAAAATAGCCGTGCGGTAGCTGTCACCCACGTCCGGCCCCTGCCTGTTAAGCTGGGTCGGGTCGTGCATCCTGAAGAATTGCCGGCACAGCATTTCATAGCTTATCTGCTCAGGGTAAAATTCAATTAGAACGGCTTCGGCGTGACCCGTGGTGTGGGTGCAGACTTCTTCGTAGGTAGGATTGGCGGTGTGACCGCCGCTGTAACCCACCGTCGTTTTGGCCACTCCGGGCACCTGATCAAAATAATATTGCACTCCCCAAAAACAGCCAGCGGCGAAAATAGCCTTATTCATTTTCAAAGTATACACCGCTGCGGGGCGGAAGCGCATGTCACGGTTGTCGTTGTCACGGTTGTTCCAGTTAGAGTTGACCTGGCCGTCGTCATTGACGTTGGCAATCGGAGCGTTGTCGCGGTCCGCCCTCCCCTCCGGTCCATTCCAAAGCTACTAGGCCGGGCATGGCCGGCCAGCGCACTATCATTCAAGCCGCCAAAACGTGGCTTGGCACGGAGGTTTCCAGTGGTGATTGTTAAAGAGTCGGTCGCCGTGACCTGTGGCTCAGGCTCTGCCTGCCAACGGATCACATCCTGACGATTCCGACCAATGAGCCGCCCTTTGCCGACAAGACAAATGGCACGGTTCGCTCACTAAAGCCAAATATACAAAAGATTCAAGGAAGCAACAAGCTCAAAAGATCAATTACTCGATCACCACTGCGGGGCGGAAGCGCATGTCACGGTAGCCGTCGTCACGGCGGTTCCAGAAAGAGTAGACCTGGCCGTCGCCACCGACGTCGGCAATCGGAGCGACGTCGCGGTCCGCTTCTTCACCGGTTAACCATGTCCAGGTCCAAGGTTCGCCGTTTTGTTCGGATAACTCCCGGCTATCGTGTAGCGGTAGCGCTTCAACGTACACTCTGGCTTCAGCAACCATAGCCTCATAAGTAGCTCGGGTCATGCCAAGCCGGCTGTCGAATTTTTGACCATCAACTTCAATTATGAACTTCCCGTCATTCTTTTTATCAAAAATGCTGTTCCAGCTACGTTTTGGGTCATAATCCTTACGCTTGCCGCCCAAATCAATGCCGCTACGAGCGTCGAAGGCCACAATAAGCCGTTCATCACCCTCTTCGGTGGTAACCTTTAGGGTTGAGAAAACTATCTCTGTAACGCCAAACTTTTCGGCCAGGGCGGCCTTTACCTTGGCGGCTTTTTCTTGCTGTTCAGGAGTAAGGTCTAAGACAGTGCTTACCTCTGCTTCGGCGGCCACCAAAGCACCGTTAACGGCGGCCGTGCCAAGCTCTTCTGGGTAAGTACTGCGTAGGTGCTCAAAGAAGTCGGCGCGTTCGCCGCCGTCCATGCCAGTGACAAGTGTATCGACCGCTTCGAAGGCTTTATCTGGTTTCATAAGTACATATTCTATCACTCTTACTCAATAAAGTCAATGCTTTTCCAAGCAAAATCTTTGATATAGCGCGGTGGCATGTGCTGTTTGACTAAACTTTGGTAGCTAGCAAGATTGACTAGGTCCAAATTTTGGTCAATCCGCCGTTTGGTTTTGGCTTGCAAACGCTTGCCTGTCGACCAGAGGTCAACGCCCAGGTAGCCCAGCTTTGAGCTAACTGGTTGGACGCGGTCGTGCTTTGGGTTGACGCCTAGGGCTAGTTCATCAGCCAAGAATTGGGTGCCAACAATTTGAGCTTCGCGGACGGTCGATTCACTGCCGTGCCAAAGCACGAAATCATCACCATAACGAATGTAGGCGGCCGGTTTTAGACTGTGGAGCACAAATTGGTCGAATTCATTTAGATAGATATTGGCGAAAATTTGGCTGGTCAAATTACCAATTGGCAAACCGCGCCCT
>CAYUNY010000002.1:0-22551 GCA_964446315.1 uncultured Candidatus Saccharibacteria bacterium | reverse complement strand
TAAAACCGACGGCTACCAGGCTGGCCACGCTGGCGATTATAAGTAAAATGTCGGTAAAAGTGCGGCCCGTGTCTTCCTGCCTGGCGTGGGATTTGGTGGTGGCGGGATCCATCGGCCAAACGGTTAGCCAGGTCCAGATTATGTATATCAAAGCCGCGGTGTCCCAGGCGCCCAGCGGTACGAACTGGCTATGACCCGAACCAGCAATCGCCACGCCCGCGGCCGCGCCGGCTATGGCCGATAAGGTCAACCTGATATGTGCGGGTGTCGCCATATTTGAAATTATAGCAGTCTTAGCAAGTTTTATGGCCTGTGATAATATAGTCCTACTACAATTTAATTTCTGGGGTGGCGTGAAATTCGCCAATCGGACGTATAGCCGTCGACCGTTACTTTGTAACGGATGATCATGTGAAACTCATGAGCCGACCGTACAGTCGGGACCCGCGTAAAAGCGGGTGCTGTGAGAACAGCAGAAAAGGAATCAACTATGAAAAATATTAAGTATGGCTCGGGCGCCGTTATTCTGGCCGCCCTATTATGGAGTGTCGACGGCCTGCTAAGGCGGCATTTATACGTCCTGCCGGCGCCGGTAATCGTCTTTTGGGAACACACCTTCGGCTTCATTGTCTTGCTACCGATCATCGCGGCTTCTTACAAAGCCTTCAAGCAGTTGACCCGGCGGCAGTGGCTGGCCATTATCGGCGTGTCGTTCCTGTCGGGGGCCGTCGGCACGATTTTGTACACCGCGGCGTTGGGTCGGATCCAGTACATTCCCTTTTCGGTCGTGGTGCTGTTACAGCAACTTAACCCTATCTTTGCCATCGGCGCCTCGGCGGCCCTGTTACGTGAACCGCTTACTAAGCGCTTTCTGGGGCTGTCGGCGATCGCCCTGGCCGCGGGCTACCTGGTTACCTTCCCGAAGCTTGGCGTTAACCTGTCTACCGGCGCCGGTACGGCCATTGCCGGCCTGATGGCGGTCGGCGCGGCGGCGGCCTGGGGCACCTCCACGGCATTCTCTAAGTACGCCTTAAAGGGCACTTCGTCATTGCATGTCACCGCCCTGCGGTTTGGTATAACACCGTTTTTCGCCATGATTTTCGTACTGGCCTCCGGTAACCTTCACGCCGTCGGCTCGATCAGCCTGGACCAGTTCAAATACCTGGTAGCGATCACCTTTTCGACCGGCCTGGTGGCGCTGATAATCTACTACTACGGTCTCAAAAGAGTACTGGCCTCGCGAGCCGCCGTTCTGGAGCTGGCCTGGCCGGCTTCGGCGGTGTTTGTGGGCTATTTCTGGCTGAACCAGACCCTAACGGTCAGCCAGGTCATTGGCGCCCTGATACTAAGCGGTACCATTTACCAAATCGCGCGTGATAACAGGCAGGTCACTGCCAAAAAGCCTACTTCTTAGGTTTACGGAGAGGCTTGGGAGCCGACAAGGTCGTATGCTCCGCCAAATCATGGAGATTTTGTAACATCTGTTCGATTGTCATAGTTGTCCTTTTTTGTTTTACACAGTTACGGACATCGCAAGCATAAGCTTAACACCGCTTATGGGCAGTAAACTTTTTTACAGTGGCGGCGTGACAATAGTCTCAAGCCTCGTTGGACGGAGGCGGCAGTAACTTTTTGCCGCCGTACTTGGAGTGCAATAGAGCTTGCTGGAGAGTCTTAATGACCATTTCGGCCTGCTGGTGGCTCATGCCTACCCGGGCCACCGGCGCGGTCGTTTGAGGACCGCTGACGCCCTGGTTGAACTGTAGTGTCACGCCGGAGGGGTTAACCGTAACGTCCAGGCCGTCGCTGTACATGGTGCGCACGTCTATGGCCAACAGCATTAGCACCGGTTTGCCGTTATCGGTGGCGCCTTCCAGCCTGATTTCTTCGGGCAGGCCGTTCTTGTATTCCGCCAATTCCCATAACTGGACCGCCTCGCGGTCTTTAACGCCGAAGTGGCTGATCAGCAACAGCAGGATGTCTTCGGCCGGGCGTTCCAGGCCAGCTTCGATGCGCTGTAGGTGTTGCTCTTCAATTTCAACGGCTCCCGATACTTCGGCCAGGCTTTGCTTAGCCTGTTCACGGACGTATTTCAGGTGATTACCCAACTCAACGAAAGGTTGTTCCGTGTTACTCATGCTTCCATATTAAGCCCAGTCAACGCGGCATTGCAAGCGTAAGCATTAGCGCAGAGGTGAAAAGTGGGAAATGCCTATATAATAAGGGCATGAAGATTTCAGAAAACGTCAGCTTGGCGGCCTATTCCACGATGGGTTTGGGCGGCCAGGCGTCGTATCTGACAGAAATAACAAAGCGCTCGGAGGTAAACGAGGCGCTGGAGTGGGCTAAAAGCCGAAAAGTGCCGACGGTTATGATCGGCGGCGGCAGTAACATCATCTGGGGCGACGCGGGTTTCCGAGGCTTGGTGATCGTCAACAAAATCCCCGGCTACGAGGTTTTTGAAGAAGACGAGACCAACGTTTACCTGACTTTGGGTGCCGGCGAAAACTGGGACAGCGTGGTAGAGCGGAGTGTCAAAGCCGGCCTGACCGGTATAGAAGCCCTCAGCCTGGTGCCCGGCACGGCCGGGGCCACGCCCATCCAGAATGTCGGCGCTTATGGCCAGGAGGTCTCGCAAACGCTAACGACGGTTGAAGCCTTCGACACGAAAGCCGGTGAATTCGTAACGCTGGCCGGCACCGATTGCGGCTTCAGCTACCGTAATAGCCGCTTTAAAACTAATGACCGTGGGCGATTTTATATCACTGGCCTTGTCCTCCATTTGCGTAAGGGCAATCCCCTGCCGCCTTTTTACAGCTCGGTACAAGCCTATTTTGACGAGCATGGCATAAAGGATTACACTCCTGATGCTTTGCGCCAAGCGGTAGTGGCCATTAGAAGCGCTAAACTGCCTGACCCGGCCGTGGTTCACAACACCGGCTCGTTTTTCGCCAACCCTATCATCAATGAAGAGCTTTTCCAAAAATTATCCGACACTTACGAGTTCCTGCCGCATTGGCCGGCCGGCGAGGAGCAAGTCAAGCTATCAGCCGCCTGGTTGATCGAGCAGGCCGGTTTCAAAGACTACCACGACAAGGCGACCGGCATGGGCACTTGGCCCAAACAGCCGCTGGTGCTGGTCAACGAGCACGCCAAAACCACCAAGGATTTGCTAACCTTCAAAAAGAAAATCGTCGACGCTGTGCAGGCCAAATTCGGTATAACTTTGCAACAAGAGCCTGAATTGCTTTAACTAGTATGTACTTTTTGCCTTCGAAGTAACCGTGCCATTATCGAACTGTACGACAAGAACACCGCCATCGTTTACTCCGCCATATGTACAAGCTTCTGCGGTATGACCCATAACTTGAGTTTCAGTACACCCCGTGCTTTGTTTAAGGACGGCATCCTGTACTTGGGACTTGGTCATTCCAACTTGAACTTTGTCATAGGCATTTTCTAGCCATCCGGAATTTGCCGCAGGTGCAACGGTCCCAGGACTTGCAGTAGTCGTTATTGGCACGACTGGCGTAGTTGAATTTAAAAATAAGAAGCCAAATACGGAGCCCCAAATTATTCCAAAAAGTACACTAACTGCAAGGATATGCTCACCCAATTTTTTGTCTAATCGCTTGTTTTTTGTTAGGTATGATATTCCGAGAAGTAGGCCAACAAATGGTATAAGAACAGATATTAAGGTGTACTTTTTATACTCTTCGTGGTCCGATGCTTTGACCTCAGTTTTGGTAGCCATACAGATATTTTTCCTACCTGCAGTATATATCAAGCCCGTGTGAATCTGCTACTTGTCGCTGGGAAGTGGGAACTTGAGAGCAAAGTCTTTGACTTCCTCCCGAAGTTCGGCCAGTTTGGCCTCGTCTTCGCGGTTGTCTATGGCCAGTTTCATCCACTTGGCGATTTGGGCCATGTCTTTTTCTTTCATGCCGCGCGTGGTGATGGCCGGCGTGCCCAGGCGAATGCCGCTGGGCTTGAATGGCGGTAGAGGATCGTCGGGCACCGAGTTCTTATTAAGTGTCAGCCCGATTTTATCCAGCGCTTCTTCGGCTACCTTGCCGTCCACGCCGAAGCTCTTGTTAACATCAGCCAGAATCAGGTGGTTGCTGGTACCGCCGGTTACCAGCGAGAAGCCTTCTTTAATCATGGCGTCGGCCAGGGCGCTGGCGTTCTTAACAATTTGTTTGGCGTAGGTTTTGAATTCGGGCTGGAGGGCTTCGCGGAAGGCCACGGCCTTGGCGGCGATGATGTGCTCGTGCGGGCCGCCCTGTGTGCCAGGAAAAATGGCGCGGTCGATCAGGGTCGGGATGTTTTCCAGGGTTTTTTCGGGCGCCCGTAAGGGCGTGCTGACGGTGCCGCGGCTGAGGATCATGCCTCCGCGCGGGCCGCGCAGGGTTTTATGCGTGGTAGTAGTTATCACGTGGAAGCCGTAATCGAACGGGTTCTTGGCGACGCCGCCGGCAATCAGGCCCGCAATGTGCGCCATGTCGGCCATCAGCAGGGCGCCGACCTCGTTGCCGATTTCGGCGAATTTGGCGTAATCCAGTTCGCGAGGGTAGGCGCTAAAACCGGCCAGCACCAGCTTTGGCTTGTGCTTGCGGGCCAGGCGGCGCAGTTCTTCGTAATCGATTTCGCCGGTCGACGGGTCTTTCATTTTATAAGGAATAAAGTTGTACAGGTGGGCCGAGCGGGTCATCGGGTTGCCATGCGTTAAGTGGCCGCCGTGGCTAAGATCCATGGCCAGCACGTTGTCGCCGGGCTCCAGCCAGGCATAGTAAACGGCTTCGTTAGCCGGCGCGCCGGAGTGCGGCTGGACATTGGCATGATCGGCTTTAAATAATTTTTTAGCGCGGTCGATGGCTAATTGTTCGAGGGGGTCGGTATTGTCCTGGCCGCCGTAGTAGCGCTTGCCCGGATAACCCTCGGAGTATTTGTTGGTGAAAATGCTACCCATGGCGTCCATCACGTCACGGCTAACATAGTTTTCGGACGGGATAAGCTCCAGCCCCTCACGCTCACGCTTCTCCTCGGCGGCGATCAAATCAGCAACAACTTTGTCGACCATGCCAGGCTCCCCTTATGTTACAACTTATTGTAACAGCTAATATGACAGCTGTCAGGTTGTGAATAATACTCTTGGTTGCTTAACACCACATATGATATTATCTGATAGCTTATGGCATCAGATAATCAGAAGATCGGCCAGCTAATCGCTCAAGTACGGCAAGAAAAAGGCCTCACCCAAGCCGAATTTGCCCGCCGTTTGAATACCTCCCAATCGGCCGTCAACCGCATGGAACACGGCCGCCAGAACCTCAGCCTGGAAACGCTCGGCCGCATCAGTGACGTCCTTAATAAACAGCTTATTACTCTTAACAAAGGTGCAATTAACCTGCATATCGAAGGCGGCCGCGAACTAAAGGGCGAAATCACCCTCAAGACCAGCAAAAACGCCACCGTCGCCCTGCTCTGCGCCAGCCTATTGAACAAGGGCACCACGCGGCTCAAGAATGTGGCCCGCATCGAAGAAGTTAATCGCCTGATCGAGGTACTGGTCAGCATCGGCGTGCACGTGCGCTGGCTGGCTGACAACGACCTCGAAATCAAACCGCCCGCTAAACTGGATCTCGCTAACATCAACAAAGAGGCCGCCCGCAAGACGCGCAGTGTGCTGATGTTCATCGGCCCGCTAATGCATACCGCCAAGGAATTCAACATTCCCTACGCCGGCGGCTGTGAACTGGGCCGGCGTACCGTCCTGCCGCACTTGTATGGGCTAGAGGAATTCGGCGTCGGGGTGCTCACCAAATCCGGTCGTTATGAAGTTCTATCCCATCCCCAGGTGCCTGTCCGCCCAGTCGTTTTGTACGAGTCGGGCGATACCACCACCGAAAATATCCTGATGGCCGCCGCCCGCACACCCGGCGAAACGATTATTAAAATGGCCAGCGCCAACTACATGGTGCAGGACCTGTGCTTTTACCTGCAGAAACTGGGCGTCAAAATCGAAGGCATTGGCACCAGCACGCTGAAGGTCCACGGCGTGGCCGATATCCGCAAAAACGTTACCTACGCGCCGGGCGAAGACCCGGTAGAGGCCATGACTTTTATAGCCGCGGCTATAACCACCGACTCCTCAATCACCATCCGCCGGGCGCCGATCGAATTCCTGGAACTGGAACTGCTCAAACTGGAAAAAATGGGCCTGAAGTGCGAAATTAGCAAACCTTATCCGGCCGAAAACGGCCACACCGTGTTAGTAGATCTCAAAATTCATAAACACCACGGCGAGCTAATCGCGCCGGGTGAGAAAATCCATCCCAATGTCTTCCCCGGCCTGAACATCGACCACCTGCCCTACTTCGTGCCGATAGTGGCCGTGGCTAAGGGCCGCACCCTAATCCACGACTGGATTTACGAAGACCGGGCGCTGATGTACACCGAAATGAAAAAGATCGGTGTCAACCTCGAACTGGCCGATCCACACCGCGTTTTCATAGAGGGACCAACCCGCTGGAAACCGGCCGACCTGGTCAGCCCAAGCGGCATCCGCCCGGCCGTCATGTTGCTGATTGGTATGCTGGCGGCGCCCGGCAGTTCGGTCCTGCGCAACGTTTATACAATTAACCGTGGCTACGAAGACCTGGCCGAGCGCCTCAACAGCCTCGGCGCCAAGATTACCGTCCTGCACGAGATTTAGGGCAACCCGCTTGGCACTCCTTTCCTGAGACACTCGCATTTTGTCATCCATTTGTCATGCAATTGTCATCCAAATTGCGAACGTTTCGAACAAGACATGCTATAATCACCTCTGTTAAGCGGGTGTCGTATAACGGTTATTATCCCAGTTTTCCAAACTGGTGACGAGAGTTCGACTCTCTCCACCCGCACCACTTATCAGTGAAGCTCAAACGACAGGCTGGTGACACTGCCCGCCCGGCTTGCATCGTTAAGCTTAGGCTCAGCAACCGGCTGTTCGATTGAGACTTTGGCCAGGCCGTTGGGGCTTGGCCGGATTTTAATAACTCGTTTAAACAAGTCGCTACCCGCGCCGGCTGACGCCATCAATAAAACGGCCAAAGCAATGAGCACAGGCACGGCGTGTTTATGTAGTTGTTTGGAGCGGTTTATTTCCATTGCCATTGCGCCTCCAACACGTCCAGGTCTGTGGTACTGCCGCTGGTGGCGTGCACCAGAATGAAGATGTTATCGCCGTTGCCGACCTTATGCAGAACGGCCGCTTCGACTACCGTCACGTCGTGGACTTTGTCAGAGGCATTAATAACGTAGGCCGGGCTACCGGCAAAGGTTGCCACACGCTCGCTCTTAATCTCGAATCCGGCCAGATTATTAGCGACGTCTTTTTCGAGAGCGCTCTTGGCTACCGGCAGGAAGGCGTTGACCGTTTCTATCTGGGCTTTGTCGGCATAGACTTTGTAAGCATTCGTGGAAGTATTGAGAGTCTCGCCGTTATAGGCATTCATGTCACAGCTATTGGCATTGTTGGAAACATTGAGTTGGTTCACAAAGCCCGTGGTATAGCATGGCGTCGATAGGCCGTCGGCAGTCACAGCCGGCAATGTGCTGGGAGCATGGGAGACTTGAGAAGCGTCCGGGTTGAGGCGTGGGTCGTGTTGGATGGCATAAATCCAGACCCCCAAGCCCACCACAATCGCCAAGCTAGAGGCAATCAGTCCGGCCATACTAAGCCCGCGTTTATAAGTTCTCCTGGCCATGGTGCCGCTTACCAGGCCGGCAATACCCAATAGCAGGCCAAAGAGAGCCATAAACAGGCCGCCGACTATACCGGTAATACCCAGCAGTAGTGACACCAGGGCTTTTAGTTCACCGCTTTGTCGTGACGGTACGGCCACCGCGTAACTGGGCATGGCCGTCGCGACCGGAGATGGTCGGGCCTGCAGTGCTTGCCCGCAATTGCCGCAATAGACAGCACCAGCTTCTACCTGCTGACTACAATTGGGGCAATTCATGGCATTGGTTTTTATTTCGTGCTGTAACAGGCCTATTTAAGCATTATTACCGCAATGGGTGCAATAGAGGTGATGCTGGGGGTTCGGGAACCCGCATGATCGGCAAAAGTTGTTATGGCCTACTACGCTCAGTCCCAACTGCTGATCGCGCTGGCCGGCCTTCATAAAAAGCAGGAATATCGCGGCGCTGGTGGACAGCGTTATAAACAAGGCGCCGCCGGCATAAATCGCCGAGCCCGATGCCAGTCCGAAGTCATACAGGGCATGTAGCGCGATTACGCCGGCCAGCGCAGGCCAAACGCCCAATGCCAACCGGCCGGCCAATTTACGTTTAATTAGAAAGTAGCCTACGACTGCCGTAGCGCCGGCATGGAAAAGCGGCGTCAGGAATAGTCTGGTAATACCAGTGTGCGCCCCGAACTGCACGGTATAAAGAATGTTTTCGGGCAGTCCGAAACCTAAGCCGGCCAGCGCGAAGTAAAGTATGCCGTCGGTATGCTCGTTAAAGTAGCGGCGGCGATATAGCACCACGGCCAGTGGCACGAATTTGCACACTTCTTCGATAACAGCCACGCTCAGAGCGCTTACCATTAAAGTGCCCTGCGCCGTGCCAGGCAAAAAGTTGGCGTTAGGCAGTAGCTTTTTTTCTAGAATGCCGGCCAGAACGGCGCCAACCAGCCCCATGCCGGCGGCCATCCACAAAGCCGCCACGGGTTCTTTTTCGCCGCGATCGTGGGCCAACAGAAACCAGGCCAGGCCAGCGGCCAGGCCTATGAAAACAAGCGTTACCAGGAATAGCATCATAGCTGTTTTTGTTTTAGGCTAACAGTTGTAGTATACACTATTTACGGACGACACTTCGTTTGTCCCAACAAAAAATCCCACCGGGATTTTTTGCCCCGGTAGCTCAGCTGGATAGAGCAGAGGACTTCTAAGCCTAAGGTCGCAGGTTCGAATCCTGCCCGGGGTACCACTTATCAACCGTTTTGTAATTTTGTTTACAGACGCGCCAGTATGCCGTCGGCTATGCTTGACGTGCGAGATCACTGTTTGTAAAACCTACGCTTTTGTAGGGGGAGGAGCCTTATGGGAAAGGTTATATTGTTGCTGTCATTTTTTGGTATAGGATTGCTTCTGGTCATCGCGGCGGTTGACCCCAACAGCCCAGCAGTTTGGCTGGCCAGCACCTCAAGCGGCTTCTTCCAGGTACGCGCTTTTATGATGCTGATTCTCTTTGCTCTACTGGTTACGAACCCGCCCCGCAATGTATACTTTAGAGCGTTTGTGGGCATACTTTCTTTGATAGCCGTAAGTTGGGCCTTAAGCGCTACGTATCAGAACGAAATGAAATTGCTAGATACTCTGTCCATTCTGGAAGTCGGCATCTGTGCCGGCATTACCGTGCTTGAACAGGACCTGCAAACCGTTAAGTCCGCTAGAGATCAAGCCCTTTAAACAGTTGTAGTCAACCGGCTTTTAAGCTATAATCACCTCTGTTTCGTGGTGCCTGTAGCTCAGCTGGTTAGAGCGCCGGTTTGTGGTACCGGAGGCCGTGGGTTCAAGTCCCATCAGGCACCCCATTATTATCAGAGTGACAAGAATCACGGGTTGTTTGTGGCGAATCGCATAGCGAAGTATTCCCTTAGTTATTACACTTATATGCACAACGTGAGGGAGGCTTCTATGGACACGATCCTTCAATTCTTGGCCGCGGCGTTTCTAGTGTTTGTCGTCCTGCTAGAGGGACCGACCAGCCATAACTCCTAGGGCTACTTGACTTGAATGACGACCTTGCCTTTGGGGTGGCCGGTTTTTAAGTATTCCAGGGCCGTGGCGGCTTGGTCTAGTGGAAAAACTTTATCGACTTTTACTTTTAGAACACCACTGTCCACCAGTTCGGCGATTTTTGTTAGTTTCTCGGTTGTGACATGGGTGAACTGAGCCGTGTAGCGCAGGTTTTTTTGTTTAACGAGTTCTTCGTCGGGCTGGGCCAGCATAGACACCAACGCGGCGCCGTCTTTCAGGATTTTGTATGATTTGGCATTGGTTTCGCCGCCGACAGTATCGAAGACAGCGTCATAATCTTTCAGTAACTCGCTAAAATCCTGTGTCTCGTAGTCAATAGCCTCGTCAGCGCCCAGACCTTTAACAAAATCGGCCTCATCGCCACGGGCCGTGGTGGCCACATAGGCGCCCAGATGCTTCGCCAGTTGGATGGCTAGCGAGCCGATGCCCCCGCCGCCGCCGTGAATAAGGATTTTTTGGCCTGACTGCAGGTCCATATGATCAACCAGGGCCTGGTAGGCACTGGAGGCTACCAGTGGAATTGCCGCCGCCTGCACAAAGTCGAGGCTTTCCGGCTTAGGCGCCAGTTGTTCGGTTTTGACCGGCGCGAATTCGGCGAATGAGCCATGTCCGCTCAAAGGACTGGCCTGGCCGTAAACGGCCTGCCCCGTCTCGGCGATTACGCCGGCAAAATCACCGCCGAGAGTGGCTGGAAAATCCAGCTCGGCCATCGAGCGGGCACGGCCCTCCCTAACTGTTAGGTCAAACGGGTTAACGGCCGCGGCGCGCACTTCAACCAGGATCTGGCCGGGACCGGCTGTGGGCTTGGGGGCCGCCTCATTAAGCTTCACGACGTCCTGGCCGCCATAGTCGTTAATCTGCGCCGCTTTCATATGCTCCCCCTTATATTCAATACTATACATAATATAGCAATCGTGCGCCCCGGCAAAGCTTATTGCTATACTAATAAGAAGAATTCGAAACGGAGACTACGTGAAGCGCATCAGTCGATTCCTGCGACGCTATAAATTATTCAGTCTGGCGCTAGTAACGGTCATTGCCGGCTTGGGCCTACAGCTTGGCGGCCAGCGCTCCCCTGCGCACCTGCTGTTGGCGGTGATAGCCCTGGCCGAAGCCGCACCGTTGTTGGGGGATATGTTGCAGGACTTGCGCTCGGGCCGTTACGGCATAGATATTCTGGCGGTGACCGCTATCGTCGTGTCGGTGGTGTTGGGGCAATACTGGGCCGCCATAGTCGTGGTCCTGATGCTGACCGGCGGCGAGTCGCTGGAAGATTTCGCCGAGCACCGGGCACGCAGTGAGCTCGATGTCCTATTACTGCGCGCACCGCAAAAAGCCCATGTTATTCGCAAAGGTAAAACGCTTGATGTTAAGGCCAGCGACCTGCGTGCCGGCGACCGCATCCTTATTAAGCCGGGCGAGCTGGTGCCGGTGGACGCCGTCATTACCGAAGGCGCCGCCAGCTTTGACGAAGCGTCGCTAACGGGCGAAAGCTTACCGCAATCCCGTCAACCCGGCGATAGCATCCTTAGTGGCTCGGTTAACCTCGACGGAGCCGTAACAGCCAAAGCCACGGCCACGGCCGAGCACAGCCAGTACCAGCAGATCGTCGCCCTGGTGCGTAGTGCCGCCGCCAGCGAAGCGCCTTTCGTCCGCCTGGCCGACCGCTACAGCCTGCCCTTCACGTTTGTGGCCTACGCTATCGCCTTCTCGGTCTGGATACTTAGCGGCCAGTCTATCCGCTTTCTGGAAGTTATCGTGGTGGCCACGCCCTGCCCGCTACTGCTGGCGGCACCGATAGCGTTGATTAGTGGAATGGCCCGCGCCAGCCGCTACGGCATCATTGTGCGCACCGGCGCCGCGCTCGAAAAATTGGCACAGGCCCGCACTATAGCCTTCGATAAAACCGGTACTCTCACCAGCGGCACGCCGGTCGTTGATAAAGTCGTCAGGTCTGGTGATTTCAGCCAAGATGAAGTTTTAGCACTGGCAGCCGGTCTGGAGCAAAGCTCCAATCATATTCTGGCCCAAGCCATAGTCCGCGAAGCGAGGGGGCAGAATCTTAAGTTAATCAAGGCTAAACATGTTCAGGAAATTGCCGGCCGCGGCGTCAGCGCCATGTTGAAGGGCCGCGAGGTACTGGTCGGCCGCTACAGTTTGCTTGTCGATCGTGGCGTTACAATGCCTTCCAAATTAAGTGGTGACTCAATTGCGCAGACAGCCGTTTACATAGCCGTTGATGGGCAATTAGCGGGTGTTATTACGCTTAAAGACGAACTCCGGCCGGAAAGTGCCGCTACCCTACAGCGACTGCACCAGCTGGGCATTCGCCATACCCTAATGGTCACCGGCGATAACCAGGCGACCGCCCAATCCATAGCCGCCGAGCTTGGCATAGAAGAGGTTCACGCCGAAGCCTTGCCGGCCGACAAACTGCACGCCATCGAAAGAGTGAGGGGCCGGCCGGTGGCATTCGTGGGCGACGGCGTCAATGACGCGCCGGTGCTGACGGCCGCCGATATCGGCATAGCTCTCGGCGCCCGCGGCTCTACGGCCGCCAGCGAATCGGCCGACATGGTAATTATGCTAGACGACCTCAGCCGGGTAGCCAGTGGGCTGGAGATTGCCAAACGCACCTTTTCAATAGCCCGCCAGAGCATACTGGTCGGCATTGCTCTCAGCCTGGTACTAATGGGCATCTTTGCAACCGGCCGGTTCTCGCCTTTAGCCGGCGCCATAATTCAGGAAGCGGTTGACGTGGTTGTGATTGTTAACGCTTTGCGCGCCCACCTGATCACACCTCTAGCGGTTCGCTAATACCACCGTTATCAATAATGGCACCATGAGGTTGTCCAGGCCATTGACGGCCAGGTTTTCCAGCAGGGTGGCCGTCACGCTGGTGCTGATCACGCCTGCCAAGCTAAGTGGGTGGGGCCCAAAGTGGTTGTATGCCAGGAGTATTGCCATGGCGGTCACGAAGAAGGCCGCGCTACCCATCAGGCTTTTGGCGTAGCCGAAAATTGAGTAGCGCTGTTTGCCGCCATAGCGCACACCCACCACCGCCGCCAGGCCGTCCGCCAGGCTCATCATCAAGATGGAGGCGGCGTAAATCCATTTGTCGTGGGTTATCAAGGCTATCAGTCCGACTGCCGCCGCGAAGAGCATTTCTCCCCACGTTGGCCTCTGAACGGTGTGAATGGCCTCAAAAACATTGAAATACTTGGATAGGCCAATAACGATCAAGAAGGCTATGCCCATCAGCTCAATCTGGTGCCAGCTTAAATACCACGGCCAAAAAGCCACAAAACTGCCAACCGTGATGTGCACGAACTTGCGACTAAATTCACCGTGTATGTTACTGCGCCGCCACCAAAACTCACTGCCGACCAGCACTGCAAGAATCGCCAGGACCGTGAGCGCTACTTTCATGCCAGTATTGTACGCTAGATCACGCCAGGATTATTGATTATTAGTAAAATTTACGACTGCCGCCGGCTTGAAAAAGCATTAGACTGGATTCGTTAATTAAAGGAGGTTTTATGGGAGCATTTGAAGATACCGATAAGCGGGCTGAGATGATTAAGAGAGAACTCGAACAGAAGAAGCAGGAACAACAGATGAAAGAAGCGCAAGAAAAAGCCGAAAAGGCCCAGAAAGAAGCTAGCGGCGATAAAGGTTCCTGGATCTAACCGGTTTTTGGTCGGGGTGGCGGGATTTGAACCCACGACCTCCGCGTCCCGAACGCGGCGCGCTACCGAGCTGCGCTACACCCCGAAGTAACGGGGGTTAATTATAGCCAATAGCGCGCGGCATTACCATAGCCGCACCTGAATCCGGCTCATCTGGCACGGGCGCGGGGAACGGTAGCACTTCTGCCGGCTGTTCATTTTCCGGTATCGGTATGGGTTCGCCTTCTTCGTCGTAAAAATCGCCAGTGTCCAAATCCACCATCCACATGAACGCTTCCATCCACCGCGCGTCGTGGCGCCGCCCGTGCTCCTCGTTGCGGGCCAGCCAGTTGTTGTAGTCCGAGGTAGCGGTCAGCCCCCGCTCCCTCAAACGCTTGCCTTCCAGTCGAAGCCGCAAAGCTTTGATTAGTACTTCTTCGTGGTTAGCAAGTCCCTCGACGGTTTTCAGCACTACTTCTTCGCCCAGCGACCGGGTTCGCGACTGCCATACCTCCAGCTTCGCGGCTTTTAGGAGGTTTGGAGACAGTTCGCTCGGCACCATAATTTGCATCTTCCTGGATTAAGCAGAATTATATGCCGAATTTTTGAAAACGCTAGAGTTTATGAACAGATAATTATGGTCGGGGAGACAGGATTTGAACCTGCGACCCCCGCGTCCCAAACGCGGTGCGCTACCGGACTGCGCCACTCCCCGAACCAGAGGTGATTATATCAGATAACCTGTTGGATTTGCTCGATGGAGTCGGCGAGACCTTGGTCATTGGCAGTAACCAGCACGGCGTTGAACTGGCGCGGACCTTCGGTCTCCAGCACGTTGTGGGTTTGCTTGCCGTCGCGCCAGCGCGGAATGACGCTTTCGAATTTGATGCCAAGTGAAGCGTCTAGGGTTCCGCACATGCCGACGTCGGTAATGTGGGCCGTGCCCTTTGGAAGCACCCTGGCGTCGGCGGTCGGCACGTGCCAGTGATCACCTACAACCATTGTGACACGACCATCAAGGTAGTGACCGATTACCACTTTCTCGCTGGAATAATCACCGTGCAGGTTAACAACGATGGCCTTCTTTTCGACTTCTTTCTGGCTTTTCAGAATTTCATCTACTGCTTGAAGTGGATTATCGACGGGTTTATCGGCGTCCTTGCCGACAATCCGGCCGAGCAGGCTGATTACCAAAATACCGTTAAGGTATTTCCAGCCGAGGCCCGGAGTGCCTTCCGGATAATTTGCGGGCCGGATAACGGGTTGCGCCGGATCATTAAGCGCCGGCAAAATGTCTTCCCGGTAAAGGCTCCAGTTGCCGCCCGTGCAGAAATCAACGCCGGCCCTGCGCATGCGCGCAAAATCCGCGGCGCTGATTCCCTTGCCCTCGGTGACGTTTTCGGCCTGGGCGATTACCAAGTCTATCTTTTTATCGGCTCGCAATTTGGGCAGGACCTGCTCGATAACCCGCAGGCCGGGTTCGCCCATAACGTCACCTACGTATAGGATGATCATAGCCAAGCGCCTCTTCCACGGCGCCCAATATGAATTCGGGATCGCGCAAGTTCGGCCTCATGCCATCGATCTCAGAACGACTGAACCAACCTGAGGCTTGTACTTCTTCGGGTTGCAGTTGTAGTTCGCCGCCGGTTACATCTGCCTGGAATATATTAAGTATCAGGCCCTTTCGGGAAGTGTCCATCACCAGGCGACGGATAACCTCGGTCTCCAAGCCAACTTTTTCTGTTGTTTCGCGAGTGGCGGCCGCCTCGAGGGTTTCGCTTCGCTCCCGCCAGCCGCCGGGAAACGTCCACTGGCCTTGGGCGTCAGGCGAGCTTTCCTGCACCATGAAGAACTTGTCGTCCTGCCGGAGCACCACCCTACACACGTCGTATTTCCTCATAGCTACTTAGCAAACTCCACGGCGCGGGTTTCGCGAATGACGTTGACCTTGATGGTACCCGGATACTGCATGGTCGACTCGATCTTTGTGGCGATGTCGCGAGCCAGCTTGATGGCGCTGAGGTCGTCAATCTGCTGGGGCTTAACAAATACCCGGACTTCACGACCGGCGCTGATGGCGTAGGATTTTTCGATGCCCGGAAAACCGTTAGCGACGTTTTCGAGGTCGCGCATACGCTCGCCGAAGTTTTCGGCCGAGATATTACGGGCGCCGGGCCGGGAAGCGCTGATGGCGTCGACGGTTCGTACAATGAGGGCTTCGACGGTAGTGGCTTCCACGTCGTCGTGGTGCTGTTCGGCGGCCAGCGCGACTTCTTCGGGCGCGCCGTACTTGCGGAGCATTTCGCCGGAAATGTGGTGGTGCTTACCCTCCATTTTATGCGTCAGGGCCTTGCCCAGGTCATGCACCAGCGCTGCGTACTTGGCAATTTTAATATCTGCGCCGACTTCTTCGGCGATGACGCCGGCAATGTGCGCCATTTCGGTGGAGTGCTTGAGCACGTTCTGGCCGTAGCTGGTGCGGTACTTGAGTTCGCCCAGCAGTTGCAGGATTTCTTTCGGAATGCCGATGACGCCGACTTCGCGGGCGGCGTCTTCGCCGGCCCGTATGACGTCTTTTTCGACTTGGGCCTGGGCCTTAGCCAGGACTTCCTCAATGCGACCCGGGTGGATCCGGCCGTCTTTCAATAGCATTTCCATGGTCAGGCGAGCGACTTCGCGGCGAACCGGATCAAAACTGCTCAGAACTACATAGCCGGGCGTGTCGTCAACCATGATGTCCACGCCGGTGGCGCGTTGCAGGGCCTGAATGTTGCGGCCTTCTTTGCCAATGATTCGGCCTTTCATTTCCTCGTCTTCCAGCTTGATGCTGGTGACTGTGCGCTCCGCGGTGACGTCGCTGGCCATGCGTTCCATGGCGGTGGTCAAAATCAGCGCCGCTTTTTCTTCGGCGTTGTCGCGGGCTTCATTTTGCAGTTTGGTGATCAGCCCGAGTAGGTCAGCCTTAATATCCCGTTCGGTCATCTGCATCAGCTTTTCGGCGGCGTCGGCCTTGGTCAGTTTGGCGATCTTCTCGAGCTTTTCTTGTTGATTGCCGCGAATCACGCGAATCTCATTCTTTAAGTGCTCGACTTCGTCTTCGCTCTTGCGAAGGTTCTCGTTACGCTTATCGAGTTCGTCCAGCTTTTTGTCGAGGTTCTCTTCGCGACCAACCAGACGTTTTTCGAGGTCTTTAAGTTCGTTGCGGCGGTTTTGCTCTTCCTTGCGGGTTTCGTCCACCGCCTTATTAGCCTCTTCGCGGGCTTCGGCCACCAGTTTTTCGGCTTCTTTTTTAGCTTTTTGTAATTCCTTTTGGACTTTCTCTTCGGCTGAGCCCTGGCGTTGTTTGGTAATGACGGTATTGGCGCCAAAACCAGCAACGAGCCCTACTATAGCCAGCAAAGCTTCTATCATAACTGTCCTTTCTAGCGCAGAAAAGTTTAGGTCCAGACAATCGCTATCACTTCTCTAGTCTGTAAACTGATCTGAAAATCGAATTAATTTAATTGGTGAGGATATGCGCTCTCAAACTTGGCAATTCCTGCATTAAATATACGCCGCGTGGGTCAGTCCGGTCAACTCTGCACGGCCGAAACCAGCACGCTGGGCGTGGTCTGGCCGCTAACCGGGTGGCCGGTATCGGGCATAGAGATAAGGTTCAAGGCCGGTTTGCCGGCGGTGGCAGGCGTTAGAGCCGTCTGCATGCTAAGCTCATTAACGTTGTAGGTTTGCGTGCCAACTACCCGGTAGTTTATGACGGAGCCGTCACCGCGAACAATCTGGATCAGGTCGCCGGCGGTTAGCCGCAATAGATCCGAGAAAATGGCCGGTTTATTGTCGGAGCCGGTGATCAGGCCGTCGATCAGGGTGGCGCCGGCCAGGCCTGGTTTTACACTGCCGGTGTACCAAGCGGTGTCGTAGGCATTGTCGGGCGTACCCAAGGCGCCTTTGGAGGTAATACCCGTTTGCGATACCCTGGCCACAATTCCCAGCTTGGGGATTTCGATGTAGCGCGCCAGATCGGGGGCCACCGTGTACTCGCTGAAAGTTTTCGTGTCTGGGCGGCCAGTGATTTGACTGGCCGTCTGGCCGATATTCTGAACCGAGTTTTGAAACTGCTTGTCGGACTGGCCGGCCGCAGACAATACCTTGGCTATGGCGTTGTGATTATTTTGCATGGTTTGCAGGCTGACCGTCAGGCCAAGCACAAATATAAATACCGCCAGGCCGCTGAGTCCGAGCTGGGCTCGTGAATAGTGCCGCGGATCCAGTTTGGCTATGACCTGTTGGGCCGCAGGCGCCTGAAAGTGGCGGCGTAGCACTTTGGACGGTTGCGGGCGCGGGTCGGCGGGCGTGGCGAATGGTTCGGGTTTTACAACCGCGAGAGGCTCGGGCTCTTCCGGTTCGGCAGGTTGTTCGGGCTCGGGTTGTGGCGCCGGTACCGGAATCGGCTCCTCGGGGGGCGACGCCGGCGCCGGTGGCAGTACCGGGTCGGCAGGTTGCGGTTGCTGGGCCCATATGGGCGGCGGCGGTTTAACTTCGGGCTGTGGCGGCGCCGGGGGTTCGGGCGGCCTCAGTGGCGTGGGCGGTTCAATCGGCTGGTTGACCTGTGGCTGTGCGGGGAGTGTTGTCCAGGGCACCTGGGCCGAGCCACCTTCCATAGGCGGTTGTGGTCGAGCTGCCTGGCGCGGTACGTCTTGAACCGGCTGTCTCAGACGGCCGCTGAAAGTTGTATCATCAAGCCCGACTCTTGTTGGCTCGCTCATAGCTCCTCAAACAACGTTTTCATTGTCTTTTTATTCCTACACGACTTAGGTCTAATTATAAGCGTTATCGGTAACCTGTCAATTGAGGTGGCGCCCGGTCTATTTTTTCTGGGTAGTCGTGCGGGCCTCAGCGCCGTATTCGGGTACAATCTGCCTATCATCCTGGCCAGTCTTTAAGTCCTTGAGACCTTGTTCTATCCAGTCCTCGCCTGCCGTACCGATTATCTTCAGGTTTAGGGCGGCGGCCAAGGCGTTTGCCACGCTAACACCGATGCGCAAACCGGTAAAACTGCCTGGGCCTCTGAAGACGACCAGCCCCTGCAGGTCGTTAAGACTTTTGTTCTGTGACTTCAGCAGTTCGGCTATTTGCGTATGCAGTGTTTCGGCCAGCTGGCGGTGGGCTTGCCAGGTAGTGTGGGCGAGTTGTCGGCCATCATCGTACAGGCCTATCTCGGCTGTGGCTTTGTCGGTTCTAATGGTTAGTATAAACATATGCTTAACATGTTAAGTATTCTTCGCGAACAGGTACTCCAGGCTTTTTGGATAATCAAATTCCAACTGCCGCTCGTTCTCACCCGTCGCTTTAATATTAATCGTTAGGCGCCGGCTAGGCAGTACGTCCTCCACGATAGCAGCCCACTCCACCACTACCACGGCCTGTGGATCCTCCAGGACTTCTGCCAATTCCTGCCGCATAATACCCGGTTCACTAAGGCGGTAGAAGTCAAAGTGATGCAGGGTCAGTTTGCCCGCCCTGTACTGGTTGCTCAGCGTGAAGCTGGGACTGGTCACCGAGTCCGGACTGCCCATGCCCTCTGCCAAGCCGCGCGCGAAGAGCGTTTTGCCACCCCCCAGGTCGCTTACCAGTTCGATGACCTCGCCGCCCCGCAAGCGGCGGCCTATCGCGGCCGCCATCTTTAAGGTAGCGCCTGAACTGGTAGAAACGGTTTGCGATATCTGCCCGGTACTCATATGCTGAGTATAGTAGCGCGGCGGCGGCGATCAGGGCAAGCGCGCCAAGGTGTACGGGGGTCTTTGGGGGTGCGTCTTGACTATTGCCAGAACCGGCATTACCCGACGCCTTTTTTGCAGTGCCGGATTTGGCGGCAGTCTTTGAGCTCTTGGCTGTCGTAGATTTGGTTGATTTTTTAACAAGCGCCGGAACGTTGATGACATTGGCGGCCCCGGGTGTTGGGCGGGTGGTCCATAGCCACTTGCCGTTGGCCCTGGCCCACGCCTGGCCGTCTTTAGCCGTGCCATAGGCGTCCGTTGCTGAGATAGCGTTACCAAAAGGATCCAGCAGTTTGGCCTGACTGCCGCTATTGCTAAAACTAAGGCCGGTGTTGGCGGCGTAAAATGCCGTGAAGGATTGCCCGGGCAAGCTGGCCCCGGCCGGAAAGCTGTAGGTATGCAGGGTTGTTAGCCCGGACTGGAGTGAAAAACCGCTTAAATCGAAGGTGCTGTTATTGGGATTGTAGAGCTCCACGAACTCATCCGTGGCGTCATTGCCTGTGCCAATAGGATTAGGCAAAATTTCGGTAATCTGCGGAGCCATCAGCCCTATGTCACTCGAAGGCAAAGAGGCGGTCGGTGTAGCTGGGCTGTCTTCGGCGCCAGCCAAGATGGTAACCGGCGGCTCGGTGGCCGGCAGTAACTGGCTAAGACCGCTCTGGACGGGTGCGACCGGGCCGCTGGCCGTCACCAAACCACAGGCATTGCCCGGGTCGGCCTGCACGCTGCGCCAGGAACCGGCGCCGGCCACGCTAACCGACGGGCTATTATTGCTATCGACCGGCTGTCTCTGCAGGAAAGCGGCCGTGTTGGACGGTAAGGTTTGGGCGCCGGCGGCGGCCGTTTTGGACCAGCCGACGTAGTCCTGCAGGCGCGGAGCTACCGCGGCCCCGGGCACGGCTTGATCAAAGGCCAACACCTCCACGAAGCCGGCCGTGCTCGATAGGCCGAGCGAAACCGAATCTACCATTAGCTGGTAACACAATAATAGTGAACTGTCGTTGACCATATAGTAACCATGCGGCGGCAGGCTGCCGGACAGAGCAATCAGCTTACTGCTGGTGGCCTTGCCCAAATCGTAATTGTTAAAGTACTCCAGCTGGTAGCGGCTCATGTCCAAAGCCGCGCCGGTCGCATTGTAGAGCGTGATGAACTGCCCATTGCTACTGGTTATTTTGAGCTGGCTGATGACGAGGGAGGGTGCATCAGCCGTGTCTGCCATTACGATGCCGGGCCGGAAACTTGTCAGCACCAGCAGTAAACCCGCTATGGTTGCCGATAGAAATTGTCCGGTTGTCCGCCGCATAGTAGGCCGATTGTATGGACGGCCATTCCATGAGGCAAGCACAAGCCCTTTGCAAGTACCTGAAAGATTAAATTATTTAATAAATGGACCTGTTAAGCGTAATTAGCGGTCAGGCGTTATACTTGAAGTATGTTGCAGTTAAGCGCCAGCCTGCTCAATAAATCGGTCATGTCGCTAAGAACCGGCACGCCCGTGGCTACCGTTGTGGCACCGATTATCAATCCCGACAGTTTAAAAATAGAAGGCTTCTATTGCGAGGATCGTTTTGACAAGAGCCGCTTGGTACTGTTGGTCCAGGACATCCGCGAAATTATGGCCAACGGTTACGTTATAAACGACCACGATGTGCTGGCCGATCCGACGGAGCTGGTGAGATTAAAGAAAGTCCTGGATCTTAACTTCGAGCTCATCGGCAAGCACGTGGTAACGGTCGACAAGCAAAAGGTCGGCAAAGTCAGCGACTACGCCACCGATACTGGATCGATGTTTATCCAGAAAATCTACGTCGCCCAATCCATCCTGAAAAGCCTGACCGGCGGCAGTTTGAGCATCGATCGCACCCAGATTAACGAAATCACGCCCAAACGCGTCATTATCAACGAGCTGTCAAAAAAGGCGCCGGCCACGGCCGCCGTTACCGCTTAGATTCTTCTAGCGCGGACTTAATATCATCATAACGGAAGCCCTGCCGGGCCAGGTACTGCGTTAGCTTGAGATCGTCCTGGTATTTTGATTGGCGCCGCTTGGTCACGATAGTGCTCAGTAGCGCGGTTTTCTCTTCTGAATGCTCAATGCCGAGGGCGGCTTCTACTATCTCGTCGGGCACGCGTTTTTTCCTCAGTTCAAGACTCATTTTACGACGCGAGGTAGGGCGCAACAACCTGCGATCATTCACGTACGCTCGCGCGAACTTTTCATCATCGATTAAACCGATATTACTTAACTTGTTAAGTGTTTGCTCGATAAGGGTGGGGGAGGCTAACTTGCGTTCCAGATAAAACTGGACCTCCCAGCGGCTGCGCGGCCTCATGGCCACCCAGCGCAAAGCTCGGTTATAAAGCTTATCGTCGGCCGACAGCTTTTTGAATTCCCCGACCTGCTCCCTGGTCAATTCTTGTCCGCTGGCTAGTTTGGACTCCAGCAAAGCGCTCTCACTCAGGGAAAAACTGTACTTCCCTTCCACAAAAATCGAATAACGATCCGCTCTTTTGGCCTGTTGAGTTATTTTAGTGATTTTCATAACTGGTCTAGGGAGTAAAACAGGCCGCCGGCAACTTCGTCGGGGTACTGTGTCGCAAAGTCACGTATCGCCTGCGGTTCAAGCCATTTTATTTCAGCTACTTCCTCGGGGTTTGGCTTGATAGACACGGAAGCAGGTATAACCGTTCTATAAACTTTGTTGAAACGCTTTAAAAGCATGTTGTTAACGGTTATTTCATGGTAAAAGGAGTTCACTTCTTGTAATTTGACGCCGTCGATGCCCACCTCTTCTTTGAGCTCCCTTTTGGCGGCGTCCACATAATCCTCGCCCTCATCCACGTGGCCGGCGGCGGATACATCCCAGCAATTAGGAAAAGTTTCTACCTTTGCTGAACGTTTTTGTAGCAGTGCTTTGCCATGCTCATCCAATACCCAAATGAAAACAATACGATGGATCAAGCCCTTTTTGTAGGCTTCCATCATGCCGACGCCGCCAATCGGCTTATCGTCCTTATCAACGATCTGGATCGGCGGATGCTGCAAGACTTACTCCTTGGCGGCTTCGACGGCGCGGACTTTGGCGGCTATTTCTTCCAGGACTTTGGGGTTTTCGTCGAGATACTTCTTGGTGGCTTCGCGACCCTGGCCGACCTTGGCGCCCTTGTAGGCGTACCAGGCGCCGGACTTTTCGACGATATCGGCGGCGGCCGCCAAATCTAGCACGTCGCCAGAAACGCTGATGCCCTTGTTGTACATGATGTCGAATTCGGCCTGGCGGAAAGGCGGCG
>CAYUNY010000001.1:0-29565 GCA_964446315.1 uncultured Candidatus Saccharibacteria bacterium | reverse complement strand
TTTATGAAGCGCATGGCCAGCAAAGCCGGCCGCAACGTCCTGAAACGCCGCCGCCAAAAAGGCCGCGCTAAAATATCGGCCTAAAGCCATGCTGGGCAAAAGCCACCGCTTTCACGGCTATAACAGCCTGAAAGGCGTTTATCAGCGCGGTCAGAACGCCAGGGGCCAGCTTATAAGCCTCAAATTCACCAGCCGCGGCGGCGGCCGGCCTTACCGGGTAGCCGTGGTGGTCAGTCGCAAAGTAAACAAATCGGCCGTTGTCCGCAACCGTATCCGCCGCCGGGTTTACGAACAAGTTCGCCTGGCCGGCGAAACCATTAAACCCGGTACCGACCTGGTCTTTACGGTCTACAGCGATCAGCTGGCCACGCTGGACGCCACGAAGGTGCAGGCGCTGGTAATCGATCTTTTAAAGAAAACGGCCCAATAACGCTAAACTTTTCCCTACCCCCAAGAAACACATAAAAAGCATATAAGATTTAGGCGTTTCTTATACCATTCTTATGCGGATTTTATATGGTCACCAAAACTTATGGTGCGAAAGACAGGTAGCCGCGCGCCGGCGCATTCCTGATATAGTAGATGTAAATTATGTTCACCACAATTATCGTACAACCGCTATTTAACCTGTTGGTATTTATTTACGCCCTACTGCCCGGGCACAATTTCGGGCTGGCGCTGATCATATTTACCATTATCATCCGCCTATTGCTGTGGCCGCTAGTCAAGAAACAGCTTCACCAGGCCAGGGCCATGCGCCGCCTCCAACCCGAGATAAGGCGCATTAAGAAAGAGACCAAGGGTAACCGCCAGCGCGAATCGCAAATGCTCATGGAACTCTATAAAGAGCGCGGCATCAACCCCTTTGGCACCTTCCCGGTGCTGATAGTCCAGCTGTTCGTGCTGATCGGCCTGTACAGCGGCCTGCGGCGCATTATTAACGACCCGCACAGCATTATCAGCTTCTCCTACCCCTTCCTGCATCATTTCGCCTGGATCCAAAACCTGTCGCATAACATCCACCAGTTCGACAACACCCTGTTTGGCGTCGTCAACCTGGGCCGCGCCGCTCTCAGCCCCCACGGCGGGATTTACTGGCCGGCCATGTTTATTGTCATCGGCAGTGCCGTCGCCCAGTACTACACCGCAAAACAGTTAATGCCCAACGAGAAAGACCAGCGCGGCTTGCGGACCATTCTAAAAGAAGCCGGCAGTGGCAAGCAGGCCGACCAGGCCGAGGTTAACGCCGCCGTTGGCCGCAGTACCCGCTACCTGATCCCGTTGATGATCTTTGTCTTCACGGTCAACATTCCGTCGGCCCTGAGCCTTTACTGGTTCGTCGGCGGCGTGGTGGCCTACATCCAGCAGGCCATCGTCCTGAACCGCGACGAGGCCGAAATGGAATCTATAGCCGACAGGCCATCTAAGAACGTAGCCGAAATTCCCGAAGCCGAGGTTGTTAAGCCCCAGAAAGCCAAGAGGGCCAAGCGGAAGAAGCGAAAATGAACGAGTCCATGGAAGAGGCCATTTTATTCGCCAAAAAGTACCTGGAAGACCTTCTATCGTTTTTCGGGCTCAACACCGACGTTTACGCCACCAGCGACGATGAAGTCATCCAGCTCAACGTGCCCAGCACGCACCTCAACGGCTTCCTGATCGGCCAGCGCGGCGAGAACATGCGTAGCCTGCAATACCTGGCCAGCACGGTTTTAAGGAACAATAACTACGCCTTCAGCCGCGTTAACGTCGACATTGCCGACTACAAGAAACAGCGCGCCGACCGCCTTCGCGACCGGGCTGAAGAGTGGGTCAAGCAGGTGCGCGACAGCGGCAAACCGATGGACCTGGAACCGATGAACGCCGCCGACCGGCGGATTGTCCACAAATTGGCCGCCGAATACGGCCTGACCAGCGAATCAACCGGTGAAGGCCGCGACCGGCACATCGTCCTGAAGCGCGAAGAAGAAGTCTAGAGCACCTTGTTGTAGACGGCCAGGGTTTGTTCGGCCATGCGCCGCCAAGAATATCTGGCGGACTGGTCACGGCCTTTCTCGACCAAGTCGGCCCGCAGGCTCTTGTTGGTTAAAACCTTATTAATGGCGTAGGCGATGGCAGAAACTTCCAACGGGTCAAAGTACAAAGCGGCGTCGCCGTAAATTTCGGGCAGGCAAGTGGCGTTACTGCTAACGACCGGCGCGCCCTGAACCATGGCCTCCAGCCCCGGCAGGCCAAAACCTTCGCTCAACGACGGGAAAACGTAGGCCGCGCAGTTTTCGTACAGCCAGCGAAGCCGCCCCTCGCTTACATGACCCGTGAAAACAACATTTTTGATAGTATGTTGCCGAACATCGGACTCAATCCGTTCATAATTGGCGTCTTTGCGGCCGGCCAGCACCAGCACCAGATCGGGATGGCGGTGTTTGAGTTCCACAAAGGCCTCGATCAGCCTTTCGAGGTTCTTGTGCGGCGTCGGCCGCCCGACGTACATCAGGAACTGCTTGTCCTGCAGGCTAATGATCGGCTCCGGCTCATCGGTGATAGCGGTGGCGGCCAGGTGCGTCACGGTGACCTTGTCCGGCTCAATACCCGCATAGCGCACAACATCGTCTTTCACGAACTGCGAATAGGTAATAATGGCCGAGGCTTTGTGCGCCACTTTTTTGTTGAGCCAGGCGTAGACGCGCTGTTTGAACCAGAAGACCACGGGGTGTTTGGCGGGATTGGTGAAGCGCAGGGTCGTCAGGTCGTTCATGGTGGTGACGGTTTTACCACCGTAACGGACGGGCTGTTGGGCCATTCCAAAATGAACCAGGTCGGCGCCGAGCCCATCGAGCTGTTTTTTAAAGCCCAACTGCTCGCCGAACGTAAATTCCTTATAAGAACAGGCCAGTTTACGAAAATTGGAGTTGGCGGGCTCCCACGCGTCCATGTCACGGGGCTTCAGCAGAACCGTGTAAGCGTTGGTCTTATCGATCTTTTCCAACTCACGGACCAAGTTGCTCACATAGCGCCCACTTGAGGTGCTCCACTCGCGGGCGTCGATAACAATACGGCTCATGCCCCTATAATACTAGATGTTATACTAGTCGAATGGCAAAACAAGCACTTATTACAGGTATCACCGGACAAGACGGCTACCACCTAGCAGAGTTATTACACGAAAAAGGCTACAAGGTTTACGGCCTGATCCGCGGTCAACACAACCCCAAGCAACAGCGGGTTGAGCAGGAACAGCCTTACGTTCACCTTATTGAAGGCGATTTGACCGACCAGTCTTCACTGATGCATGCTCTGGAAACCTCAAAGCCCGACGAAGTTTATAACCTGGCCGCTATCAGCCATGTAGGGTACTCTTTCAAGGCTCCACAACTGGTGGCTGATGTCACAGGCAAAGGCGCATTAAACATCCTAGAAGCCATCCGCCAAAGTGGCGGCACCAAGACCATACGCTTTTATCAAGCGTCTACTTCGGAAATGTTTGGCGGCATGGACTACAACCGCTCACAGAAGGGATACGACGAGAAGGCTACATTCCACCCAAGAAGCCCATACGGAGTTGCTAAATTGTATGCCCATTGGACGACCAGAAACTACCGCGAGAGTTACGGTATGCACGCCAGTTGCGGCATTTTATTTAATCACGAAGGCCCGAGACGGGGCCTGGAGTTTGTGACCCGAAAAATCAGCAACAGCGTGGCGCGAATACATTTGAATAAGCAGACCCACATCGAGCTCGGTAACTTAGAAGCAAGCCGTGACTGGGGCTATGCCGGCGACTATGTTGATGGGATATGGCGTATGTTACAGCAAGACAAACCAGACGATTATGTATTGGCAACGGGCGAAAGCCATTCCATAAAGGACTTTCTAGACCTTGCCTTTAGCGAAGTAGGCATAAACAACTGGAAACCATACGTTAAGAAAAACCCGGCTTTTATGCGACCAGCCGAAGTGGATGTCTTGCTTGGTAATTCTGCTAAGGCCGAAAAAGAACTAGGCTGGAAACGCAAAGTAGATTTCCCGAGCCTTGTAAAAATGATGGTACAGCACGATGTAGGCCTAGAATCGGCGTCGGATCTCGACTAAGCTTGAGCCTGCAAGTCCGCTATGACGTCGGCAAGAGTCTTCTCAAGCGGTATAGTAGGTTGCCAGTCTGTGTCTTTAGTAATTTTCTGGTGACTGCCGGTGACTGACCGCACGTCGGTAGACCGCATTTTGGCAGAGTCTTGTTTAACTATCGGTTGGCAACCAGCGGCCTTAAGAATACCAGCCAAAATATCATGACCACTATATGGCACGCCGGAACACACATTATAAATTTCGCCTGGCCGTCCCTTTTCTAGTAATAAACGATAAGCTCGGGCTATATCTCTAACATCGGTATAGTCACGCTGAGGATCAAGGTTGCCTACCACCACTTCTTTGGCGTCACCTTTCGCAACGGCCACGGCTTGCTTTGCAATATCCGGCACAATGAAACCCAGATCTTGGCCGGGCCCAATGTGGTTAAAGGGCCTGGCGATGATACACTCAAAACCCCGTGATTGATAATATTGGGCCATCTGTTCCTGGCCAAGCTTGCTGACCGAGTAAGGTGAATTAGGTACAACCGGAGAGTCTTCAGTCAGGGGCTGTGGGGCTTTAGGATCGTACAGGGTGCCGCTACTTACGATTAAAAATCGTGGACGGACATCTTGAGCTAAGGCAGCCTCAAACAAATTAGTTTCTAAACCAATGTTAGTGTTAATATACTCCATCGGTCGATCAAAAGAGGGTGTAAAGGCGGCCAAGCCGGCTAAGTGCACGACATCTGTAACTTCACTGAAATCAATTTTATTGACCTCGTCAGCATTTCTTAAATCAAGCACAAGACGTTCTTTAATGAATTTGGACTGACTGGTAGTTGCTTTAGGTCCGCCAACCGCCAACACATCTGCCCCATGTTCAGCCAGCTCTTTTACCATATGCTGACCCACAAAACCGTTGGCGCCTGTTACCAAGATTTTCGACATACTACTAGCCTACACGTTTCCTGAGTAGTTTCCACCAAACAGCTCGCAGTTTTCGCAAGGCCCGGGCGCTAGGCGGCAGGTCATGTACCAGCACGCTCCAAATATATTCGTTAGAGACTTTGCGTGACCCCTGGATTTTGCGGCGCTTAAGTAAAGTGCCGGGCCACAGAGTGGCTCCCACAAACAGGCCCTTCACTACGGCTACAATTTGCCCGCGCGATAATGCCCGCAAAAGAAAGAACGAATAAGCCAGTACCAGTCGTCGCCAAACCGGCCATAGAAGGCCGGGCGGCATGTTTTTCCAGAGCAGTTGCGGCAGGTTCTTGAGCGTTTGATAGGTCGTGAAGCCTTTTAGTTTGCCGCTGGTGGCGCCAATTTGATGATAGGCTATCGCCGCAGGCACATAAGCCACCTTCCAACCCGCCAGTTGAGCCCGGAAGCTTAAGTCGACATCTTCGTAGTAGGCGAAAAAATCTTCGTCGAACAATCCAATTTCTTCTAACATTTTTACCCTATATAGACTGGCACCGCCGCTGGCCGCGAAAATCTCGGTATCGGCATCGTACTTATTAATACCGGTCTCGCCGCGGCCGCGTGGATAGGGCAGTCCCCAGATGGTGTAGTAATCACCGGTGCTGTCTATCGCCGTGCCATCGGCGTTCAGTAGCTTGCAGGCCGCGACACCAACCTCGGAGTGCTTATCAATGTGGTCAACTAGCTTCTCCAACCAATGCTCGTCGGCCACGGCATCATTGTTGAATGGCGCGGCGTAATTAAAGCCAAGTTCAATAGCCCGCTTAAAGCCGGCATTAACACCGCCGGCATAACCAAGGTTTCTAGCGTGTTGGATAAGCTCGATGCAGGCATAGCTTTCAATAATCCCAACCGATCCGTCGACAGAACCGTTATCGACCACGATGATATGTGGCTTCAGGCTTTGCTTAAGCAGTGAATCAAGACATCTTTTTAGACTGTCGGCGCCATTCCAATTGGGCACGACCACGCAAGCACTAACATCGACTAGGCTACTCATTTCCTCTATAATACCGCAAAACATGCCACACTCTCCCCCAAGGAATCCGATCAAGAACATTTTGATTACCGGAGGCGCGGGCTTTATCGGCTATCACGTCTCCAAAAGGCTACTTGAAAAAACCACGGCCAACCTGACAATCATAGACAACCTGAACGACTACTACGACCCCCGACTTAAAAAAGACAGGCTCAAAAACCTGGGCGTAAAAGCAAACGGAACAGGGCAACGCCTTAAATTTATCAACCAAGACATCGCCGGCGCTAAAGGCATGACCGCCATTTTTGATAGGCAACACTTCGAAGTAGTCATCAACCTGGCCGCCCAGGCCGGCGTCCGCTACTCGGCCACAAACCCCACCAGCTACATCCACTCCAATATCGACGGCTTCAGCAATATTATCGAGCAGTCCAGCAAGCATGGCGTGAAACTCTTCCTTTACGCTTCGTCCTCTTCAGTCTACGGATCAAACGCCAACATGCCGTGGAAAGAAACGGAGCAGTGCGACAGGCCTTTATCGCTTTACGCGGCCACCAAGATAAGTAACGAATTAATGGCCAAGTCATACTCACGTAACTCGAGGCTACGCTGTATAGCCATGAGGTTCTTTAGTGCTTACGGACCATGGGGCCGGCCCGACATGGCCTATTACAGGTGGGCCGAAGCGCTGGCTAAAAACCGGCCGGTCGAGCTACGTGGCAACGGCGACGTCTTGCGTGACATGACTTACGTCGGCGACATCGCACAGGCGGTGCAAACCCTAATTGACAAGTTTTATGACGGAAAACAAGCTGGCGATAAGTCGTACCCTAACCATACAACCTTTAACATCGGCCACAGCGAGCCCGTTAACATCGAGGCGGTGCTTGCATACATAGCCGACAAGCTGGCCGTAAAGCCCCAGATTAAACGCGTGCCGATGAGCCAAGAGGAAGCCCCCTTTACCGACGCCGATAACTCAAAGCTAAAGAACGCCATCGGCTACGAGCCACAAACCCCATACACCGACGGCCTGGATGAATTTATTAGCTGGTTTCAAGCCTACAACAAGCTATCTTCTTAAGACTTTTCGTATATGTAGTACAAATTTCCACGCCTTGGACTGAACCACATTCTGTAAATCGGCATCGGTAGCCTTGAGGTGCAACGCCAGCGCTTTATTCTCCTTGCCTATTATTGACAGCTCCGCAAGATGTCGTTTATGGTTGGTAACTTCGCCCTCAAGGAGGGGTAGCAGATGTGCCAGCTCCCCTCTGGGATTAGACGCGCCGAATAACTTGTCGAGTTCGCGAAAGAAAGGATCGTGCGCCGTCTTTTCAGACATGTTTTTCGAGGCCTGCTTTTGGGCTTGCTTGGCCTGTTGCCTATATTTTTCGGGACTTTCTAAGACCATCGAAATCTTCGCAGCCAGGTCCAGGGGATCCCCGCTCTTGTAAAGAATGCCACCTCCCAACCCGAACGCCTCACGTATGCCCGGGATATCGGAGCCGATGCAGACGATACCAAGTTTCATCGCCTCGGTCATGCTACGGCCAATACTTTCCGAGACAGATGTTTGCACGAACACATCGTTCGGCCTGATGTAGCTCCATGGCTGTTCCGAAAATGGCAGAAATTCAACCATATTCTGCAGGCCGGTTTTTTTAACCTCTTGCTGGAGGTTCTTGTAGTAGGGTTTCTCTACGGCGTGCCCGATAATAAGTAGCTTATAGTCCTCCCCATACTTTTCCTTAACGAGCGCCATCGCCCGTATGAGTTCCAGCTGGTTCTTACGGGAATGAATGTTGCCAACACATACGACACGCGTCTTCTTGATACCGGTATCTAGCGCTAGGTGATCTGCATTCACATACGAATAAAAATGCTTAACTTTCGTCAGGCCGGCCTCGTCACGCATATATTTGGCGAGATTTTTGGAGTTCGCTATCACCAAGTTTGAAAAACCGCCAATAAAATCATAGCGATCCCCAAGATACTTAAATTCATGTAACGGAAATTCGCGCGCTATCCATACGTGCGGCACGTTAGTCATTGCCGCCGCGACCGCCCCCCAAGGCATGTTCAGCGTGTTGGTTATCACAGAATCGATTTGCAGGCTCTTTATGAGAGCAGATATCTTTAAAATGGCTTCCGTATCTTGTAGGGCGACGTCCATTGCTGGGATTTCCGGGTGCCAATAGGAAAAGGGAACAACAGTGTGACCTATCTTCCGCCTGGCAAGTTGGTTGGCGAAATAGCCGTCCCCCGGCAACACCACATGCACCCTGCAGCCACGGTTAACAGCGGCTTTAATAAGCTCGAAATGCGATATCTCGCCGCCGGCTATTAAGTCGTTTGTTGGGGCGATAAACAGGAGGCGAGGACTTTGAGGACGCGTGCCACGGACCTTCTTATTCATCGACTGAAGCGCTCATTTCCTCTATAATACTCTAAAATAATGCGTCACATTTACTCCAAGCAGAACCGTGCCTTGCTCAGCGAGCTGGTTCGCACCGATTTCAAGCTACGTTACCAGGGTTCCGCCCTTGGTTACGCTTGGTCGCTACTACGCCCACTACTACTTTTCGTAATCCTTTACATAGTATTTGTAAAATTCCTGAAACTCGGCGCTGGCATTCCGCACTATCCGGTCTATCTATTGCTTGGTATCGTCATCTGGAACTTCTTTAACGAAATGACCGTACAAAGCCTTAGCTCAATCGTGGGACGGGGTGACCTGATCCGCAAGATAAAAATACCAAGATGGATAATTGTGCTCAGCAGTAGCATTTCAGCGCTAATCAACCTCTTCTTAAACCTTATAGTGATCATCGTCTTCATGATTGTTAACCATGTCGACGTGACGCCCACAATACTCTGGGTACCGCTTATTTTGGTCGAGGTCTATTTGTTTGCTCTAGGGTTGTCAATGTTTCTTTCGGCGGCTTTTGTAAAATTCCGAGACGTTAACTACATCTGGGAGGTGATTCTACAAGCAGGCTTCTATCTAACGCCCATACTTTATCCGTTATCTCAGATCCCAAATCTTACCTTCCAGAAACTAATTTTAATTAATCCTATGGGCCAAGCCATCCAAGACGCACGATACGCTGCCATAACCCATGACGCAACCACCGCCCACCAAATCTTCCAAGGCGGCTGGTATCAATTCCTGCCCTTTCTGGTCGTTATACTGGCGCTAGTCGGAGGTATCAGCTATTTCCGTAAAGAATCAAAGTACTTCGCGGAGAACATATAACCATGTCAGATGTCGCAATTAAAGTGGAAAATGTGAGTAAAACGTTTAAGCTACCTCACGAAAAAAACACCTCTATCAAAAGCGCGGTGCTTAATTTCTACAGGCGAAAGCTAACATTTGAGCAGCAACATGCGCTTAAGAATGTTTCATTTGAAGTAAGAAAAGGAGAATTCTTTGGCATCGTTGGACGTAACGGTAGTGGTAAAAGCACCTTACTTAAAATGTTGGCAGGAATCTACTCTCCCAGCGAAGGAAGTATTTCTATCAACGGCAAACTGACACCTTTCATAGAGCTTGGTGTTGGTTTTAACCCCGAGCTCACTGGCCGCGAAAATGTTTTTCTAAATGGCGCTCTTCTCGGTTTCTCGAGGAAAGAGATGAACACAATGTACAGTGACATCGTTGATTTTGCCGAGATTGAGCGTTTCATGGACCAGAAGTTAAAAAACTACTCTTCAGGCATGCAGGTAAGGCTAGCCTTTTCGATTGCTATACGTGCAAAATCAGATGTGTTACTCATTGACGAAGTTTTGGCCGTAGGCGACTCACTCTTCCAAAAAAAATGTTACGACTACTTTAGACAGCTCAAACAGGACAAAAAGACTGTAATTTTTGTAAGTCACGACAGCGATGCTTTACTAAAATACTGCGATAGAGGACTATTGCTTGAGCAGGGCAAGGTTGTGACCAATGACAAAATAGACAGAGTTGTAAACGAGTACATGGATGTATTAAATGCAAGCGAGGACCAAAAGAAAAAGGCAGAGGAAAAAGCTAAGACTAAGACACGCTGGGGCACTGGAGACGCCCGCGTTATTAGTGCCACTGCGCTTGGCGAAGACATGAAGACAAAGGCTGACTTTGCAGACGAGGACAGCACCATTCTTATCAAAGTTACATACAAAGCAAATAAAAATATTAATGAGCCTGTTTATGGCATCATTATTTCGGATGAAGATGAGCACCGAGTATTCAACTCCAACACAATGATTAATCACGTAAAGACGGTTGAGCTAAAAGCGGGCACTACCACAACGCTTCAATGGCGCATACCCAATGTTTTTAACTCAGGAACGTTTTCTGTTGCTCCGGCAATCGCAAATAGTGACGGGACCACTATTCTTGACTGGGCTGAATCCAGCTGCAAATTTAGAGTACGTAAAAAAGTTAAAAACGGAACTTTCATCAACGCTAAGCACGATATCGTCATTGGCGTTGCGTAAATGAGAACAACTACTGCGCAGGTTGTTTACTTGCACCAACGAAGTTAGAATAGAGGTCATATGCGAACACCGAAGCCAACCACGAACAAGAAAAAGGTAGAACTGCCTAACGATGGAGAGAGGATGGTGCCTGAGCACCACAAAGCTACCATTGCATACGGCGACCATATAGCCAGATACCAGTCTGCGGCACCACTGGTTAAGGGAAAAACTATTCTTGATATTGCTTGCGGGTCGGGATATGGCACACAAATGCTTGCCCAAACAGCAAACGAGGTTTACGGAGTTGACATTGACAAGGGGGCCGTAGAGTACGCCAAGAAAAATTTTAATAACCCTAACATTACCTTTAAGGTTGGTAGCGGAACCAAAATACCGATTGATAATAACTCGGTAGAAAGTGTCGTAACATTTGAAACGTTGGAGCACATTAAAGAAGCAGAGAAGTTTTTGCGGGAGATAAAAAGAGTGCTTAAGCCCAAGGGACAGCTCATTCTTTCTACCCCAAACGATCTGGAGTTTCCAGAAGGTAATCACTTCCATGTACATGAGTATGAGCACAAAGAACTCGTTGATTTCTTAAAAAAACACTTTAAATACGTTGACTCTTATTACCAAGGCACATGGCTTTATAGCGGAGTCAGTAACGATAAGATGATTTTTGAAGAGAGCGATGAAAAAATCAGAATCATTAATGCTGCGCCCCTGAAGCCGGAGCAGGTACTTTTCTTCATGTTGATATGTTCTGACGAACCGATACAAGAATCGATAAGCCCTATTGGTGTGCTTTCAGAACATTGGAGCTCTAAACAAGTTGGCGAACAGGGGGACGAATTACAAGCATACATAAAGGATACAATCAGCCACTACGAGGGTATCTTGAAGGCTAAAGAAGAGCAGATCGCTGAACTAAACAAACATAAGACCGATCTTGATAATATTAAAAAAAGTAAAGCATGGAGGCTTGCAAAGCGACTTTCTAGCACCAAGGCTAAAATTTCCCCAAAATAACTAGTGGCGAGAGCAGGGCATACTTATATTGAAGAAAAGAATCCTAAAGTCAAAAAATCCGTGGGTTATAGGCATGGTTTCGCGCGCTAAAGGCTGGAAAAAAGATAAGAGAGATTACCAAGCCTGGATTGATAAAGTCGAACCAAGGCTTTTTGAAGCAGATAACGCTGATTCGCAACACAATCATGAAAATCAGGGGCCACTAATATCTATTGTGATGCCATGCTTTAACACGCCCAAGAAATATATATCACCACTATTAGAATCCGTTATCAATCAGACCTATCAAAACTGGCAACTTTGTCTCGCCGACGGCTCAGATCAACAGGCCACAAAAAACAGTATTAAGGAGCTTGCCAGGCAAGACAAGCGGATCAAATACATTGATGTTAAGGAGAACCTCGGCATTGTAGGCAATACGAATATTGGCATAGATAATGCAAGCGGTGAGTACGTTGCGTTTTTAGATCATGATGATGTTCTTTCGCCATTTGCGCTTAGCGAGGTTGTGAGTGTACTAAACTGGGACCCAAAGCTGGATTTAGTATATTCAGATGAGGATAAGCTCAGCGATGATGGCGAAAAACGCTCACTACCATTTTTTAAACCAAACTGGTCACCTGATCTATTGCTAGGCGTGAATTACATTACGCATTTTGTTGTTGCTAGGAAAGCAATAGTTGACGAGATCGGTGGTCTGCGTCCGGGCTTTGATGGCGCACAAGACTACGATTTTCTACTTCGTTTCACGGAAAAAACCGATAGAATCGGGCACATTCCTAAAATTTTGTACCATTGGCGCCTAGCTGATGGCTCAACATCAAAAAATGTTGGAGAAAAAGACTATGCCGACACAGCTGGTCGCAGAGCGCTGGCCGATGCGGTCGAAAGGAGAAAACTAGAGGCAGATGTCCTTGAGATACGCAATAGACCAACCAACTATCGGTTAAAGTACAAACTGCCTGCGAAGCAACCAAAAGTCTCAATCATAATTCCCTTTAAGGACAAGCCAGACCTCCTCAAGCAGTGCGTTGGTAGCATATTGTCCAAGACTACTTATAAAAACTATGAAATCATTCTAGTTTCAAACAATAGCAAGGAAGAAGAAACGCACAAATACTTAAATACCTTAAAGTTAAATGAAAAATGCAAGATATATCTATGGGACCACCCCTTTAATTATTCGGCAATCAATAACTTTGGTAGTAAGCAGGCAGGCGGTGAATACCTTGTTTTGCTCAATAACGATACCGAGGTCCTAACGTCAGATTGGTTAGAAGAACTTATAGGCGTTGCATCACAGCAAGGCGTTGGCGCAGTTGGCCCACTTCTCTATTACCCCAATAAGACGATTCAACACGCGGGCATTATTGTAGGTATGAAAGTTATGGCCGGCCATGTTTTTCGACATAGACTTTTAACGGACTGGACTGACTTTGGTATGCCGGCATGGCCACGAAATTATTTGGCAGTCACTGGAGCGTGCCTCGCCATAGAGCATGCTAAATATAAGGAAGTGGGGGGCTTGGACGAAACATTTTTAGTGGCAGGAAACGATGTCGCACTGGGCATAAGCTTGCACGAAGCCGGCTATAGGAACATATACTGGCCCTTTGCCGAACTCATTCACCACGAGAACCTCTCTGTCGGTTCTTACGATAATGGCATACAATTAGATTATGATCATTCCCTGAAGTATTACCGCCCATATCTAGGCGGTAGAGACCCTTACTTTAATATCAACCTAGACCTAATGAATGAACAGATAGGACTGGACACAACGTCAATGAGCGGAGCCGTACAGAAAGCAATTCACACGTATCGTAATCACGGACCCAAGGGTGTAGCTAGAAAGCTACGTAGTACCACAAGATATCGCCTAAGGGCCTTAAACCGCCTCGCGCCAAGGCGCTCAAAGATGATGACCAGCAAAGAACTTAGGGAAGAATATAACTTTGTTTCAAATAAGATATTTCAAATAACTGAAGCTGACATTACAAGAAGCAACAAACAAATTACCGCTCATCAGCTCGAAAAGGTATCAACGGCAAACTGGTTTGTGCCGAATTTCGACCATCTTAGTTTTGGAGGCATTTTCACCATCTTCAGGTTTATTGAAAAATTTTCTAAGGAGGGTGTGCACAACCGCATCATTATCTACGACAACCCCTCGTTTGACGTGGAAAAGCTTAAAAAAGAGATTAGTCTGAAGTTTCCCAAACTTGATAAATACGAACTCATAATCTTTGACCCGGCCTATCAAGACCTGGATGATCTACCAGCGTGTGATGTCGCAATTTGTTCCTTCTGGGTCTCGGCCTACCTCTTGTTAAAGTTCAACAAGACAAAAAGAAAGTACTACTTTATACAGGATTACGAGCCACTTTTTTACCAAGCGGGCTCAACCTATGCGCTGGCTGAGTCAACGTATCGATTTGGCTTTAAAGGCCTAGTCAACACGCCCGGTCTTCTTGCTGCTATAAATCAGCGTCACGGGACAGAAGGAGTTAGTTTCATTCCTGCGGTAGACCAAACCTTATACAGACCGCTCGCCTATAAGAGGACTGACAAGAAGGTTCGCGTTTTCTTTTATGCCAGACCCAATAATCCCCGCAATGCTTTCAATTTGGGCATAGATATTATGAAGCGCTTGATCAAAAAATACGGTGATAAGATAGAAATAATTACAGCAGGTGCTAATTGGTCGGATGGCGACTTCGGCCTACGAGGCAAAATACTCAATCTCGGGCTATTAAAATCTATAGACGAAGTAGCGGACCTTTATAGGAACTGCGACATAGGGTTTGTTTATATGCTGTCTAAGCACCCCTCATATCAGCCATTCGAGTTTATGGCTTCCGGTATGGCTACAGTTACAAACAATAACGAAGATAACCTCTGGTTATTAAAAGACGGGGTAAATTGCTTATTAAGCGAGCCTTCACCTGCGGCTATGGCCGAAAAGATTTCGTTACTAGTTGACGATAAGGTACTAAGGGATAAAATTGCCAAGAATGGTCTTCAATCTCTAGGATATACCTGGTCTCAACAGCTCGATACCATCTGGAACTATGTGAGTACTAAATAACAGAGTCTAAGAGAAGCTTGGTTGAAATACTCTACAGTGTTGAGCCAACGGGGCACAGTGCAATAAACTCAGGCGCAACGTTGATGGTATTACTGGAGCTACCGCCTAAGCTCAAGAATTCGTTGTAACTAGAGATCGGGTGCGCAGAACCGCCTTGGCCGTAGTAGATGGAGCCGCTCGGCGTGCGTGCGAAATTAGTCATATTCGATTTACCGAGGCTGGATAGGTTTTTATTGCTCAGGAGAGTGGGTGAAGCGCTCCCCAATCCCCAGTCGTTCACGATCTTACTGCTCAGGACATACAAGGTGCCGTTGCTGGCTGTATAAACCTGGCCGCTGTCGTTTCTGACCAACACCAATAGCCCGTCACTACTGGCAGGATATGCCGTTAGTACACTTGAGGGGAATTGCTCGACGGCGCGCGAATTGAAACCGAAATAGGAAAAGTCGTTTGGCGTGCTGAGCCAGGTGGCGCCCTGATTATTTACCAGGTAGATGCCTGGGTTGCCACTGACCTGGAACAGAGCCGAATCAGGCAGGTCTACATTGCCAGTTGCGAGGGTCGAAGCAGTGTAATCAGAAACGTTAGTTAGCTGGCTCGGGCTAAGCCCCAGCCCATAAAAGTCATTAAAGGAAGGTATAGGACGTTTAGCGCCGTTCTGTAGGGCATAAATGCCGCCGCTAGCAGCCCGGATTATTGTAGTCGCGGATGAGCTTGGTAGCTTAGCCAGAGCGGCGTGGGCAAAACTGGTAATATGAGTCGATCCAGTGGTCCACGCTGATAATCCGGACGTTATGTACTTTCTCATGCCCTGATCTATCAGGTAGGTGTCTCTTCCATCGGTAGCAAAATTGGACAAAACATCACTGGAAACGGGTGGTGGTGTCGTGTCATAACTGGAAGCCGGGGGGTTAGCGATAACATTCAAGTTCCAGGCCGACACAAGGTTAATGTCCTGAATTGCATTATAAGCACCGTTGTCATAGAGATATATGCCATCGCCAGATTTATATTTCACAGCCATGCCATTGGGAATATGTAGCGGCCCTAGCGGTTGGGTACTATTGTAATTGCTAATTGGCGCTACATCGCCCCAGCCATAACCTAGTTCAAACAGCGCGGATGGGCTGATCACCGGCTCCTTATTACCATTTTTCATTAGGTAAACCGCGCCGTTATTGTTCTGCAGTGCCGGTAGTGTGCCGGCCACAGGAACTGCGTCAACGGTTCTGTCACCCATGCCAGTAGTTACTTGATTCGTGTCGAAACAGCCCAATCCCCAGTTGGTACAGGTAGCACCACTGTTAATGGCATACTTCACGCCATGATCAACTAAGTAAATGCCGCCATCGGATCTTTGTATCAGAGTATGTAATGTCGAACCAACGGTAAAGTCCGACAATGAATTTACAACAGTAACCGGCGTACTCGATAATCCGAACGCACTCATTATGTCATACGAAGGGATCGGGTGTAGCGTCTGGCCGTCGCTATCAAGGAGATAAATGCTAGGGCTACTTGATGACTTCACAAGTGGGGATGCTAAGGTACTGCCGAACCAAGCCTCAAAGTTGATCACAAAATTATAGCTACCGGAATAGCCAGTCTGACTATAGGGCCCAACGTAAGGCGTGTAGCAATAGAGAGAAGCAGTAGCCGCGTTAGCTAGAGTAATTGTCCTGGCCGAGCCACCAGGGCTGTTATAGAAAGTAACAGTGTTGCCTGGGTAAAGGCCAGCAGAATAAAGGTTGGTGGCATTTTTGCAAGGGTATTCAGACACAGAGTGACCACCCCAAGCCCGACCGCTACTTGCTTCATAGCTGTAGCGAAGTTGCCATGTTCCGGCATCAACCTGTGAATAAAAGGAGTTGTGGCTACCATCGCAAGATAAATATCCCATGGCGCAATTAAGTTGAGACTGGCTGGGGCTAGGATCCGTTACAAGGCTTTGTTCTTTTTGCAGAGTCGCCATAATAGCTTGCGGATTAATACCATAGTCCGAGGCGGCCTCGGCAATAATCCGCGAGGCTGGTACATTACCACCATCCCGGCCGCTGAAAGTCGAATAGCCAGCTATGTAGCCACCTTTACCAGATAAAAAGGTCTGAATCTGGCCCTGGTCCATAGAGCCGGCATTAGTGAAGATAATATTGTCGATAAGATCGCTTGCTATATATGCAGCATGTGCGTCTTGTGGCAGAAGGAGTGAACCTAGCACCGAAGCCAATACCAGCAGACTAGCAGTGAGAAGGCTAAACGGCTTTTTACGCTGGAACATTACTTATAACGGCCTTTCTATGGATTAAGATTGATCTTAATATCGGCGTGGTTAATTTCGGCTCCGGATTGAGGGTCAATACTGAATACTTTCAGTTCACCGGTAGTACTATGCGCGTTAAACTGCAATACCCCGGAGAATTTTCCACCAACAACGCTTAAAGAACCCTGAGCAATAATGCCGACTTTGTCGTCAACAAGGCGGTACTGGATAGTATCAGTTTCGGCGGTACCCCGCAAGGTGTCACCCGAATTGACGGTCGTGTTAGCTACCGGTTGTTGCAGGGTAATGACCCCAGAGGTGGAAGTGGTCCATTGTGCTGAGCTTGTTGTTTCAGTTGTTGGAGTAGGAGCACCTTTTTTATCAACAGCACCGCCTTGATTCGTGCTTGTAGGAGAGCTTGGCTTGTAGTCTTTACTGCGGGCCGTCGCCAGCTTAGACGATTTGTGGAATATGTGGGTCGTATTGGTAACTTCTAGCAATACGAACACGGCAATAGCCATAACTATCAGAACGAGAGTTATATAAGCAAACGGGTGTTTGGCGCGGAAATTTTTTAGCTGTTTCACAGTATTTATTTTACTAGACTTGCAACACTATTGTAGTACTTTTCTTCACACTTTACCAGTCAAAACCTATCTGACTCACCACAAACGAATTATTTGTAGAACCACCATTATCTGATAGTATATTTATTCATGACGGAGTACAGAAAAAGCGTGGTATCTGGGGCGAAATTAGAGCCTCTCTTTAGTGTCGGCGAACTTTATGTGTCTGACTTTTTAAAAAAGGGCGAAAAACCAAAGGGGCCACCCTGCGAAATGGCCCTTGGCTTCGACCCGGTTAGCAAGGCCGTGCAACTAACCAAACAGCCCGATGCCGCATTAATGTGGGGCAGTATGTATTACTACCGTAGCGCCGTAAACCCGGCCATGCGTGAGGCACTGCAAGATCTGGCAGAAAAAACCTGTAAGTCCATCCCCGAAAAAAGCGAGAAATCGGTCTATGTTGACATTGCTTCCAACGACGGCTACCTATTATCTACAGTCGATAAAAAGAAGTATCTACGCGTTGGTATTGACCCTTCGGATTATCCCGAAGCAAAGGACAATGCCGATGTTAACATTCGAGAATACTTCTCTGCCAAAGCATTTAAAAAAGCCGGCTATACCAAAGCCTCACGAGTCAGTTGTGCGGCCTGTTTCTATGATGTCGATAACCCCGAGAGTTTCCTAAAGGACGTCTATGAGATTCTCGAGGACGATGGTCTGTTTACACTGCAGGTTTCTTACACTCCGGCCAACATCATGCAGACCGAACTTGGTGTTATTTGCCATGAGCACCTCTGTTACTATAACCTGACATCATTGAAATGGCTGACGGACCGGGTCGGTTTCGTTATCAAAGACGTTGAGCTTAACAACGTTAATGGCGGTTCAATTAGACTGTACTTGCAAAAGCAAGGCGCCCCCGATAATTATCTGACACCTGCCGACCGTGACATTTGTAAGATAAGGGTAGATTCATTGCTAGGTTGGGAAGAACGCGAAGGCTTTAACACTAAAAAAGTGTACACCGACTTTTATAAGCGAATTTTGGCGCTCAAGAAGCAAACAGCCGACTTCATTAAACAGGCTAAGGCAGAGGGCAAATCTGTCTGGGGGTACGGTGCCAGCACAAAAGGTAACACCTTGCTACAGATGTTCGGACTCGACGACAGCCTGGTAGATGGCATCGCCGAGAAACAGGAAGTTAAATGGGGACGCCACACCATTGGCACCAACATTCCTATTTATTCTGAAGCCGACATGCGAAAGAAACAGCCCGATTACCTGTTAATTTTACCCTGGTTCTTCAGGCAAACGTTTATTGACCGTGAACACAAATATTTGGAAAAGGGAGGAGTAATGATCTTCCCAGCTCCAGAATTTTCTACTTACTCCCTGGCTTCATCCAAGCCTACCCGCAAGAAAAAGTAGCGCTAACTCGTTTTCTTCTGGCCAACCAGGCGCAAGCGCGGCACCAGTAAAAGATTTATGACAATGGCATTTTTAGGCATCTTTGATTTGCCGTGTTTTCGATCGGTTAGAATGATCGGTATTTGCGCATAATGCCTAGCATGTTGCAGGGCTTTGTACTTAAGTTCTATAAAGAAACCATAGCCGGCTGAACTGAGAGTATCAACATCGATTTCTCTTAACAGAGCGGTGCTAAACATATTTAGGCCGTTCGTATAATCGGTAATCCGGCCGCTTAAAAATGTTCTTGTGTAGATATTAGCTCCGCGGCTCAGAATTTTTCGGTGTAGACCCCAGTCGGAAATCCCTCCGCCCTTGATGTATCTGGAGGCTGATACGAAATCCTTGCCCAAACGCGCCTGGGCAACAAGGTCTTTAATATATTTTGGGTTGTGCGACAGGTCGGCATCTATTTGTATAAGGAAATCAAAGTCCTGCTTGAGCACCTCATGAAAACCGTGAACATAGGCCTTGCCTACGCCTTCTTTAGTCTTGCGAACCAGTACCCGCACGTTAAAGTTCTTGGCACTTATCTTTTTGGCAACTTCTTTTGCGACGCGCGCCGTGCCGTCGGGCGAGCTGTCGTCGATAACAAATAAGGTGAATGATAAATCACCAAGACCCTTACATGCCTTCTCAATACCTAATATCAGTTTCTTAATGTTGCTTGCTTCATTATAGGTAGGAGTAACAATAGCAATTTTCTTCACAAACGATTCTTTCAGCGCATTAAGTGATAATGGTCTTCATGTACAATAGTAACAAGAAATTCATCCAAAGAGGAAAGTATTTAAAGAGCAGTATGTTGCATTTGGTTAAAAAGTTATGGGAACGTAGGATAACTCGTTTTCTAGTGATCGGTAGCTTTAACACCACATTCGATATATGTTTACTGTTCGCGATAGTTAAAATTTTTAACTGGTCGCCAATTATAGCCAATAGTTTATCGGTCAGCATCGCCATAACGGTTTCATACTTTCTCAATCACCGAATTGTGTTTCGCCACCATGGCGACTATTCATTAAAAAAGTATGCGCACTTCTTTTTAGTAACCGGCCTGGGGGTTATTCTTATCCAAGACCTCGTCATATATTTAGTAACAGACAAACTATGGGTTATTAATAAGACCAGTACTTTTATGGCGGCTGGACACCCCATAACCTTCAAAGCCCTTCAGCTTTTGGGCACAAAACTTACAGCAGTGTTAATCGGCATGACCTGGAACTATCTCTTGTACAAGTACGTGGTATTTCGTGGCCATGAAACCGAAGAGAGCAAAGAAGAAGAGCTAGTAATAGCTTAAGTCCACGCGACTACTTCTTAGGCAAGAAAACGATGTACCAACCCGGGGGGTTTACCGGTATCTTTATGCCTCGGTCTCTATTATGATCAAACTCGGTGATCCCCGTCGAGTACTCCTTTGTAAGGTCCATCCAGCCCTTTTGTATGAGAAACGAGCCAAGCCGAATGGATGAAATGGTGGCGAAGGCAAAAAAGATTAGTAGAAATCCAGCCAGATGATCTTTTTTAAAGAGTGTTTGGCTGAACTTTGCCCAGACGACGAACATCCCGATTATTCCATAGATAAAATACCTATTTCCTGAAAGAGAGGTTGCCATAACTGCCACACTCTCTATATCGGCAGGGCCTCTCAGGCTTATCAAAGTCATAAGTAAACAAAAGAGCAATAGGTACTTTGTCTTATAATTGGACTTGTAAAAAATAGCCAGACTTATTATTCCGACCAGGACGACAGCAATAAATGCGAAATTAATGCTGGATAGAGTACTTGTCAGGGGATTTATATCGAGCCGTCCAAAGCGCAAAGAAGGATTAATAATCTGATTGTATAGTTCTACGCCCGTGGTTCTTGAAGCGATTTCGTGCAGAGGAATATTATGTCTTTGCAACGGATAAGAGATGAAAGCTATAAATTGAGCAACTGATCCTGCAACAGCACATGCCAGGTAGTAATACCTCTTCCTGCGATACCACAGCAACTCAATGAGCAAAATAACCAGATACACAAACGGAAAAACTGACGTAAAGCAGAGTACAAAAAATAAGATTCTTTCCAGGAGGTTAACGTATTTGTTTTTTGATTTATTAACAATGATGATAAAAAGCCCGACTAGTCCAAGATAGAAAACTGCGTTCGAAAAATTAAAGAAAAGCTCCCCGGCATTCGCCAGTAAGCAAAGCGACAGGGCAACATATAATTTTTGGTAGTTAGTATTAAGTACGCCACTTCTTTGAGAAAAGAGGTAGTAACACAACAACAAAAACATCAATAAGGCCGACACTACGAAAAAGAGCGGTACGATTTGTAGCGGAACAAAATGAACCGCAAACAGACTGAACAGCCACTCAAATAATTGCAAAAATTGATTGTATACCTGATATATAGACTTAAGCCCGAGATTGTAAGCAACCGATAACCAAACATCGCCATCTTCTGCAAAAAGTTGAGGATGCAAAATATACGGGTAGGCTCTAATAATATAAGATGAAGCTATTAGTAGAATCAAGCCACTGTTAAATAATCTCGACTGTTTAGACGAAGCTAAGAACTTATTTATTTTCGCGTAGAATTTCATCGGATATCTATATACCAACCGGTAGGATTAATGGGTATAACTACCCTCTTGTGCTTGGGCTGCTTGAGCTGTGCCGCTCCCTGGGAATATTGTTTACTCAAATCAGTGAAGTATTTTTGTATATTAAACGAGCCGAGGGTCATTGAAGAAAACAAACCGAAAGAAAAGAAGACTAGCAAAAAGGCCGGGAGATGCTGTTTCTTGAATAATCGTTGGCTGAATTTTGCCCAAACAACAAACATGCCGAGAATTCCGAAAATAAAGTACCTATTACCCCAGTGATACGTAGCCATAGCTATAACAATCGCCGCTGGGGCAGTCTGGTCATTAATAGGGCTTTTGAGACTGATTAGGGTCATCATGAGACAGAAAAAGAGCAGGCACCTCGTTCTATAATTAGATTTTACGAATATAAATGCCACAATGCTACCGCTCAAAAGTAGGGCCAGGCAAACAAAAACCAGATCAGCCTTGGTACGGATTAACGGGTTTATATCTTGTCGCCCGAACCGTAAAGAAGGCATAATAATCTGATTATAGAATTCAAACAGAGTGGCTTTTGACGCTATGTAACGCGTTGGAATATCTGGTCTCTGGCCTGCCGTCTGGTGCATATGAATCAATAACTGCGTGATAGAGCCTGTAAGAGCGCAGGCTATGTAATAGTATCTTCGACGGCGCTTCCAGATATATTCAAAGGCTAAGATAATAATGTATATCCAGGCAAAAACATTCGTAAAACAAAGTATGAAAAATAGAATTTTTTCTAATGTGTTGACGGTTTTGTGGCGAGACTTATTTATTACCAAAATCAAGAGTCCAACAATGCCGAGCAAAAACGCTGAATTGGAAAAGCTAAAATAGAACTCCTCGGCATTGCCCAGCAAGCACAATGAAAGTGCGAAAAACAACTTTTGATAGTTGGTAGTTAATATACCGCTTCTTTCGGACAGCAGGTAGTAGCTCATAAGAAGAAAAATCAGTAGGGCAGATACAACGTATAACAATGGTTCGTACTGAAATGGTACAAGGTGAATCGATACCAGGCCGAACAGCCGATCAAATAAATGCGATAGCCCGTGATACGCCTGGAAGGCAGAGCCTACCCCTTGATTATATGCGCCGGCCAGCCAAAGGGTACCATCCTCGGCATATAATTGGGGGCGGAGTAAATATTGGTGGGCCCTAAGAACATAAAAGCCGGCGATAAGTAAAAGCAAGACAACATTAAAGAATCTATAATTTTTAGATGAAATTAAGAATCCAACCACCTTATCGTAGCTTTGTTTAGGGAACAGCTTAGCAATTTTGACGCTAAAATCGGCTCCTGCAGAACCACTGCGTTTTGAGGTCATTATTTAAAGTATACAGTAGCGTAATTAAGTACCTTCACTATTAATATAGTATCGTCGGCTAATATATAAGCGAGGCTACTTGGTCAGCGACAGAATGTATTTACCGTAGCCGGATTTAACCAGCGGTTCGGCGATCTTTTTGAGCTGTTCGTCGTTAATGAAGCCCTGGCGCCAGGCGATCTCTTCGATGCAACCTATCTTTAAGCCGGTGCGCTTTTCGATCACCCGGATGTACTCGCTGGCGTCGGTCATTGATTCGAAAGTACCGGTGTCGAGCCAGGCCGAGCCGCGGTGCATGGTCTGCACCTTAAGCTTGCCGCGCTTTAAGTACTCTTCGTTGACGCTGGTGATTTCCAGCTCGCCGCGCTCCGAGGGCTTGAGATTTTTGGAGATTTCGACCACCTCGTTATCGTAAAAATAGAGGCCGACTACGGCGTAATTGGATTTGGGATGGGCCGGTTTTTCTTCTATGGAAACGGCCTGGTGCTGATCGTCGAATTCAACAACGCCGTAGCGTTCCGGATCGGAAACTTTGTAGGCGAAGACTATGCCGCCGTCGGGATCGACGCATTCCTTCAAGCTGTAGCCAAACGACTCGCCGTAGAAAATATTATCGCCCAGAACCAGGGCTACCTTATCGCCGCCGATAAATTCCTCGCCGATAATAAAGGCTTGCGCCAAGCCGCCCGGTTCCGGCTGTGCGGCGTAAGTCAGCTTTATGCCTATGTCGGAGCCGTCGCCCAGTAGGCGCTGGAACTGCGGCTGGTCGTCGGGCGTGGTAATAACCAGGATGTCGCGGATGCCGGCCAGCATGAGCACGCTGAGCGGGTAGTAAACCATCGGCTTGTCATAGATGGGCATAATCTGCTTACTGATGCCCTTAGTGATAGGGTAGAGACGGGTGCCGGAACCGCCGGCTAAAATAATACCTTTCATATTGCCAACTCCTTTTTAACGTAAGACGCTAAGTTTTCTTGCCAGTCGGTTGGCGTAAAGCCTGTGGCCTGGATTTTAGACAGGTCGAAACTGCTTTGCAAGGGGCGGGGGGCGATGCCGTCTTTGCCGGCGTAGTACTCGGCGGTCGTGGTGTCGGTGACGGTTAGGTCGAAACCGGCGTCTTTAAAAATTTGGCGGGTAATGTCGGCCCAGCTGGCCGGTTCGCCGCCGTTGCTGACGTTGTAGGTGCCATAAGGCGCCTGTTTGGCTAGCAGATGATCAATAGCTTTAACCAGCTCGTCGGTGAAGGTCAAGCGGCCGACTTGGTCGGCTACCACGGTGGGCGCGACGCCCTTCTGGCCCAGTCCCAACATGGTACGTACAAAGTTCGGGCCCTCGCCGATAACCCAGCTGGTGCGTAGAACATAGTGTTTTGGCAGCAGGCTGATTACCAGGTCGCCGGCGGCCTTGCTCTGGCCATAAACGCTGAGCGGGCTGAATAGTTCGTCTTCGCTATGCGGTGCTTTGGTGCCGTCAAAGACGTAGTCGGTAGAAATATGGACCATTGTTATATCGTGGGCCGTGGCGGCGCGCACCAGGTTGGCTACGGCGGCGGAGTTAACATTCCAGGCGGCCACGCGGCCCTCGGCCGTTTCGGCGCCGTCAACGTTGGTGAAAGCGGCGGCGTTTAGGATGTATTTAATACCGCTCCAATCAAAATTGGTCACCGACTCGGCCTTGGTAATGTCCATTTCGTCGATATCGGCACTTTGGGCGCCGGGGTACTTGGCTTTGAGCGCCGTACCCAGCTGGCCATTAGCGCCGACAATAAAAATCTCAGAATCGTTCATTAAAACTCCATCGGCGGTACATCTTTAAGCAGTGGATTCTTGGTATCCTTTTCAGAGATTATAGCCTCCGATTCGGGGATAGGCCAGGGGATCGCTGACTGGGGATCAAACATGTGGGCCGAGGCGTAATTACCATCCGGCGACCAGTGGTCGTTAACCAGGTAGGTGTAGGTAATGTTTTCTTCTAGCGTTTGGTAGCCGTTGGCCACGCCGCGGGGCACGAAAATGGCTACTTCTGGCGTGATTTCCATGGTGAATACCTTGCCAAAGCTGTCGCCCTTGCGCAAGTCGATCCAGGCGCCAAAAACCTTGCCGTTGGCCAGCGAAATAAATTTTTCCCAGGGCTCGGCGTGCATGCCGCGGGTGACGCCGCGCTCGGCGTTGTATGAAAAGTTGTTCTGCACCGGCTCGAAATGCGGCAGGCCCAGCTCTTCCATTTTTGCTTGCTGGTAATTTTCCTTGAACCAACCGCGCTGGTCGCCGTGCAGTACCAGGTCAATGACGAACATGCCGGGTATCTCGGTTTCGCGCACTGCCAGTTCGTTTGCCATCAGCGCCCCAGCTCCTTGTATTTAGCTTCGGTGTCGGCCTTTTGGGGTTGCCACCAAGCCTGGTTATTCTTGTACCACTCAATTGTATCCTGTAAACCCTGCTTAAAGTCGGTGTACTTGGGTTGCCAGCCGAGCTCGCTCTTTAGTTTGCCGGCGTCGATGGCGTAGCGCAGGTCATGGCCGGGCCGGTCATTAACGTGTTCATAATCTTGCGAGTCCTTACCCATAAGTTCCAAAATCATCTCGACGACTTCTTTATTATTCTTTTCGCCGTCAGCGCCGATCAGGTATGTTTCACCGATCTTGCCTTTTTCTAGGATAGTTAAAACGCCCGAGGAATGGTCTTCGGTGTGGATCCAGTCGCGGACGTTTTCGCCGCTACCGTAAAGTTTGGGCTTGCGGCCTTCCAGGATTTCGGTGACCTGGCGCGGGATAAATTTCTCGACGTGCTGGTAAGGGCCGTAGTTGTTCGAGCAATTGCTTATAGTTGCCTGCACGCCAAAACTGCGTACCCAGGCGCGCACCAGAAGGTCTGAACCGGCCTTGGTGGAAGAGTAGGGGCTGGATGGATTATAAGGTGTTTCGGGCGTGAATTTAGCCGGGTCGTCGAGCTCCAGGTCACCGTAAACCTCGTCGGTCGATATGTGGTGCAAGCGTTTTTTATTAAGGCGCACCGCCTCCAGGATTTGGTATGTGCCGATCAGGTTGGTGTTAACGAAGGGCCAGGCCTCGTGTAGGGAATTGTCATTATGTGACTCGGCAGCAAAGTGGACGACGGCGTCGCTGTCTTTGACTGCTGAATTGATCGCTTTCTCGTCGCAGATGTCAGCTTGCACGAAGCTGACGCGGCTTTCATCCAGTCCGGCGATGTTCGTCTTGTTGCCGGCATAGGTAAGTTTGTCGTAAACGGTAATCTGCCAGTCCGGCCGTTCGCGGTAAACGTAGTGAACAAAGTTCGATCCGATAAAGCCCGCGCCGCCGGTAACAAGAATTTTCATTATCTATTAAGTATATCAAGACTGGCGCCTTTGTAGTGTTGTCCAACTTTTTGATATGATGTAGCTGATGATAATCGTGATTATAGCGGGCGGTTCGGGAACACGCCTTTGGCCGCTCTCGACTCCTGATTACCCAAAACACCTGCTGAAAATTAACGGCGACGACCGGTCGCTGTTACAGCATACTTTTGATCGTGCCAAAAAACTGACCGACAAAATCTATGTTGTTTCCGACAGCAGTCACATAGAGCATGTTCGGGAACAACTACCCGAACTGCCCGAAACAGGTTTTATTGTGGAGCCGGCCCGACGCGGCACCGCCAACTGCATCGTGGCCGCCCTGGCATATATCGGCAAGCAACACGACAATGACGAACCGGTGGCCTTCATGCACGCCGACCACTACATCCGCGACACCCAGGGTTTCATTCAGAGCTTCAATGTTGCCACCGAGGTCTCCAAAGCCAACGGCCGCATCGTGCTGGTGGGGATTGAACCGGACCGCCCGGAAACCGGCTTTGGCTATATTCAAAAGGATGACCTGTTTGATGAGAGCAACATTGTCTACGGCGTGAAGAGCTTCAAAGAAAAGCCGGAATTCAAAGTCGCCAAGGAATACCTGTCCAGCGGCAACTATTTATGGAACGGCGGCTACTTTGTGGGCTCGGTTGATACATTCAAGCAAAAAATGAAAGCTTATGCGCCCGACCTGGCCGCAACCTACGAAAAGCTGGTCGGCGCCTCCGATGCGGACTACAAGGACGTTTATCTGAGCCTTGAGCCCGACGCCATCGACTACGCGCTGATCGAGAAAGTTAAGGACCTGCTGGTGGTGCCGGCATCGTTCGACTGGATGGACCTGGGCTCATACAGCGACCTGCACAAAGCCGTTGGTGGCGACGAGCAGGGCAACCACGTTTCGGGCAGGGTCGAGCTGGAGTCAGTGCGCAATTCTTACGTCCAAAACCTGGAAGACAAACCTGTTGCGGTGATTGGCCTGGATAATATAGCGGTCGTAAACACGCCGCAAGGCCTGGTGATTACGCGTAAAGACCTGGCACAGAAAGTCGGTGACGTCAGCAAGCGCATTGGGGGGAAGCAATGAAAAAACTGATTGCCTTTGACCTGGACGGCACGCTGGCCGATAGCAAATCGCCGGTCGAAGACCGGATGTCGGAGGCCCTTAACGACCTACTGGATAAGTTCCAGGTTTGCGTGATTTCTGGTGGCAAGTTCGAACAGTTCCAGAAACAACTATTGAGTAATCTTAAGGCCGACGGTGAAAAGCTGAAAAAACTGCACCTTATGCCTACCTGCGGTACCCGCTACTACACTTACGATCCGGCCAAGCAGGATTGGCAGAAGGTTTACGCCGAAGATTTTAACGAAGGCGAGAAAAAGAAAATTACGGATGCCCTGAACAAGGGTTTTGATGATTTGGGGTACCGGGCGGATAAGGTTTACGGCGAAACCGTTGAAGATCGTGGTAGCCAGGTGACTTTCTCGGTGCTCGGACAGGACATCGTCGATGTGCTCGGTAAAGAAGGTGTCCGCCAAAAAGAGGCCTGGGACCCCGACAACAAAATGAAAAACGAACTGCGGGACTACATAGCACCCTTGATACCCGAGTTTGAGGTCCGCGTCGGCGGCATTACTTCCATTGACGTTACCAAGCAGGGTATCGACAAGGCCTACGGAATGAAGAAACTCATGGAACTACTCAATATCTCCAAAGAAGACATTTTGTTTATCGGCGACCGCCTTCAAGAGGGTGGTAACGACTACCCCGTCAAAGCTTTTGGTATCGACAGTCTCGAAATCTCACACTGGCGCGAAACAGCTGCCGCTGTCGAAGCCATGGTTCACGTCGTCTAGCTTTACTCGACAGTAACTGACTTGGCCAGGTTGCGCGGGTGATCGACGTCGTGGCCGCGGTGCATGGCAATGTAATATGCGAATAGTTGGGTAGCGACGGTTTGCAGTAACGGCTGCATTTCTTCGAGTGTGTTCGGGATATAAATAACGTCGTCCACGAGGTCTTTGATTTCTTTGTTGCCTTCGGTAGCGATGGCGATGACGGGGCCTTTACGAGCGCGGATTTCCTGGATATTGCTGTAGGTTTTTTCGAGTAGTGGCGAGTCGGTAGCCATGGCGAAGGTCGGGAAGTTTTCGTCGATCATGGCCAGCGGTCCGTGCTTCATTTCGCCGGCGGCGTAACCCTCGGCGTGCAGGTAGGAGATTTCTTTGAGTTTGAGCGCGCCTTCCATGGCCGATGGATAGGCGTTGTGGCGGCCGATGAAGAGGAAGTCGCGGTAGTCGGCGTATTTTTCGGCCATTTTCTTGATCTCATCGGCCTGGTCGAGTACCGCCTGGGCCTTGGCCGGCAGGGCGTCGAGCTCTTTAAGAAGAGGTTTGAAGCGTTTGGTTTTGCCGCCGCTGAGGTGCAAGGCGATCAGGCTGAGGACGGTCACCTGGGCGATAAAGGCCTTGGTGCTGGCCACGGCCCGCTCCGGCCCGGCGTGGCAGTAAACGCCGGCGTCGGTCATGCGGGCAATGGTACTGCCGACGGCGTTGACGATACCAAGGCGCAGGACGCCGAAATCTTCCATTTTCTTGAGGGCGGCGATGGTGTCGGCGGTTTCACCGGACTGTGAAATGGCCAATAGCACGGTACTGCGCGAAAACGGCTCGTCGCGGTATTTGAACTCGCTGGCCAGGTGAACCTCGACCGGAATGCCGGCCAACTCTTCTATAAGATACTCGCCGACCAAGCCGGCGTAGTAGCTGGTGCCGCAGGCCACGATGACGACGCGGTCGATGTGTTCCAGCTGTCGCAGGACGCTTTCCAGGCCGCCGAGCTTGACCAGGTCGCGATCGGCCAGGGCGCGGCCCAGGCTGGCCGAGCGGATGGTGGCGGGGGCTTCGAAAATCTCTTTGAGCATAAAGTTCGGGTATTCACCAAGCAAGGCCTGTTCATTTTCGAAGTCGAGCAGTTCGGTTTTGGGCACCACCTGCTTGCCGTCTTTGAGGTTGTGGATGGTGACGCCGTCTTTTTTGATAATCGCCAGGTCGTAATCTTCCAGGTAAATGACTTTTTTGGTGTGTTCCATGATGGCCGAGGGGTCGGAGGCCAGTATGTGTTCGTTATTACCGACGCCGATGACCAGCGGGCTGGACAGGCGGGCGGCGTAGATGGTGTCGGGGTCTTCGGTGGCCACGGCGGCGATGGAGTAGGCGCCACGGACGTCGTTCAGGGCGGCCTTGAAGGCGTCTTCCAGCGAGGGCAATTGCTGGCGGTAGTAGTCGATAAGGTTGGGAATAACCTCGGTGTCGGTCTGGGAATGGAATTCGTAACCGGCAGATTTGAGCCGGTCGC